>JAZBPW010000067.1:0-27210 GCA_036351795.1 Candidatus Zhuqueibacterota bacterium
AAGACTGTCACCGTTGTGGAAAAACCTAATGTGATCAGGGAGACCAGCGGGCTCATGATCCGGGAAGCCAGGAAAATTGCAAAAGATTATCCGGGCATTGAACTTTGGGAGACCAATATCGATGCCATGTGCATGTGGCTCATCAAGAACCCCTGCGATTACGGTGTTCTCGTGACTTCGAATATGTTCGGCGATATCATTTCCGATCTGTGCGCGCAACTCGTCGGAGGGCTCGGTTTCGCCTGCAGCGGCAATATCGGCGACAACTACGCGGTTTTCGAGCCGACGCACGGTTCGGCGCCAAAATACGCAGGACAGTACAAGGTGAATCCCATCGCCATGTTTCTGTCCGCAAAATTAATGCTGGACTGGCTCGGCGAGAGCGATCTTGCGGTTCGTCTGGATAACGCCATCGCCAAAGTCATTGAGGCTGGTAAAGCAAGGACGTACGACATGGGCGGCAGCGCCACTTCACTTGAAGTTGCAGAAGAAGTCGCTAAAAATCTGTAAAGAAGAAACAGGAAAAAGATTTTGAATAAGATAAAACTAGCATTATGCACGCATAATCATCAGCCTGTCGGCAATTTTGATTTTGTATTTGAGGATGGATACCATAAAGCCTATCTTCCTCTTCTTGAATTGCTGGAAAAGCATCCGAAGATAAAGATCGCACAACATTATACGGGAATACTCTTCGAATGGATACTCGAGCGCTATCCTGATTTTGTGAAAACACTTCGCAAACTGGTGGAACAGGGACAGGTCGAAATGATGACAGGCGGTTTTTACGAACCGATTCTGATCAATATTCCGGACAGAGATAAGCTGGGACAGATCAGAAAACTGAGCGACTTTGTAAAAACCCACACCGGCTATGATCCTACCGGTATGTGGCTGGCGGAGCGCATCTGGGAACCTCAATTGCCCTCTGCGTTGTCCAGTGCCGACATCAAATATACGGTGGTAGATGATTCGCACTTCAAGACCGCCGGTCTCAGCGAAGGTGATCTGTATGGTTATTACAACACGGAAGATACCGGACATGTGATCAAGATTTTCCCGATCAGTGAAAAATTGCGCTACACGATTCCTTTTCAGGAACCCGAAGCGACGATAGATTACTTGCGATCGGTAGCAACTGAGGATGGCGACAGATTGGTGGTGTTTGCCGATGACGGTGAAAAGTTCGGCATCTGGCCGGGTACTTATGAGCACTGTTATCAGAATATGTGGCTCGAGAGATTCTTCACTGCTCTGGAGGACAATCTGGACTGGATCGAACTCGTGCATTTCAACGAGGCCATCGAGAAACTGCCGCCTCAGGGTAATGTGTACCTGCCGACTGCTTCGTATCGCGAAATGATGGAATGGGCTTTACCCTCTAAAGCGATCCATGAATACGAAGAATTCGAATCACAGCTCAAGCAGAGTTACCTGTTCGACCAGTATAAGGTGTTCGTCAGAGGTGGTTTCTGGAGAAATTTCCTTGCCAAATATCCTGAATCAAACAACATGCACAAGAAATCTCTTTATGTCAGTGATAAAATCCGGAAACTGGCGGAGGGAAAGGGAACCCGGACCAAATTACTGGAACAGGCACAAGACAATCTCTGGGCGGGGCAGTGCAATTGCCCTTACTGGCATGGTGTGTTTGGTGGGCTTTATCTGAACAATATCCGGAGCGCTGTATATTCTCAAATGATCAGAGCGGAATCACTGGCCGATGAGATAAGGGCAAAAAAGGAGAAACGCGACGCCTGGATCGACTCAAGGATTTTCGATTTCGACGCCGACGGACACGATGAGCTCGTCGTGGAGACAAGAGACTGGAATCTCTATTTCGCGCCTCATCGCGGCGGGTCGATATTCGAAATGGATTACAAGCCTAAATCGTTCAATCTGCTGGACACCATGTCGCGCAGGGAAGAGGGCTATCATCGTAAACTGCTCGAACTGGCATCCGGCAGTCATCAGGATGAAAACGGCGGAGAAGTCGCCAGCATCCATGACAAAATAACAGCCAAAGAGGAAAATCTTCACGAGCATCTCCATTACGATTGGTATCGCCGCTGTTCCCTTATCGATCATTTCCTCGACCCCGGCACGGATATCCACGCCTTCAAGTCGAATAAATACGGCGAAGCTGGCGATTATGTCACCGGCACGTATTCATGCGAAACAAAAGCAGCAAAAGACACGTTGAACATAGTGCTGGCGAGAAGCGGCGTTGTAAAAGATGGAGACAGGAAGAATAAGGTCAGGTTGATAAAAAAAGCCTCAATCAATGCACGCCGTTCGAAAATAAAGTTCGTCTATACATTGAAGAATCAGGAGTCAGAGCCGATTGAGCTATGCTTCGGCATTGAATTCAATTACTCATTGCTGGCTGGTCATGCTCCTGACCGCTACTACCATTTTGAAAATATCACATTGGATGATCCTGAACTTGCCAGTACAGGCAGCGTCAGCAGTGTACGGAAAGCCGGGCTGAAAGACGAATGGATGGGTATTGATATTCAGCTGATTTTTGATAAACCCGCCGCCGTCTGGCGTTTCCCGATAGAGACGATCTCCCAATCCGAAGGTGGTTTTGAAAGAGTCTATCAAAGCTCGGTGCTTCTTCCGCACTGGAAAGTCAATATTCCCGCCGGCGGTGAATGGGAAGTAAAATTTGTACAGGATATCCTTGAATAAATCTGGGAAGACACCAATGATTAAAAAAAGAAACGCGATCATCATCCTGGCGCTCGCAACCCTTATTCTCTTCGGCAGTTTCATGGACACGTTTCTTGTTGCCGGAGATAATGTCTATGAACAGATCCGGCGTTTCATGGATGTTTTTACATATGTTAAAAAATATTATGTAGAAGACATTGATACCGAAGAAGTCGTGACAGGCGCGATCGAGGGAATGCTGGAGAGTCTTGATCCACACTCCGTGTACATAGAAGCCAGGCAGATGGAAAAGATCAACGAACAGTTCAAGGGGCATTATCACGGCATAGGTATCGAATTTATCATCAAAGAGAAAGTGCTGACGGTGATCTCGCCGATTGCAGGTTCTCCATCCGAAGCTCTTGGTATTCGACCGGGCGATCAACTGATAAAAATCGAGGGACATTCGGCGTATGGTATTACGGAGCAGGAGGTGTTCAAGAAACTCCGTGGGCCGAAGGGGACAAAAGTCACCGTAACCATTCGCAGACCGGGTGTTGAAGATCCATTTGACATCACCATCACCAGAGATGTCATTCCAATTTACAGCGTCATGACGTCGTTCATGTATACTGATGAGATCGGATATATTTACGTCGGCAGATTTGCCAAAACGACTGTGGATGAGCTCGAGGAAGCGTTGCTGGAGCTGGAAAGCAAGGGTATGAAGAAGCTTCTTCTCGATCTGCGCGGAAATTCAGGCGGTTATCTGGATCAGGCAGTAATGATCGCGGACAAGTTCATCGAGGGAAACAAGAAGATCGTTTACACGCGTGGCAGAAGACCTGAGACCAATGACGATTTCTATTCAACCGATAGAAACACGCACCCGCGTATGCCGCTGATCATCCTGATTGATAAAGGTTCAGCCAGCGCATCTGAAATTGTCGCGGGCGCTGTTCAGGATTGGGATCGTGGTTTGATCGTCGGCGAAACAAGCTTCGGCAAAGGACTGGTGCAGAACCAGATCGGTTTGAAGGATGGGTCAGCACTTCGGCTCACCACTGCACGCTACTACACGCCGAGCGGCAGACTGATTCAGCGGCCGTACACCAATGGCCTTGCCGATTATTACGCAGAGGGGTATGATGATGTGGATCCCAATGCCATCGAAGACAGCACCAAGTCCAAACCTGTGTTCTATACGAACGCAAATCGCAAAGTATACGGCGGCGGAGGCATCACTCCGGATGTGAACATAAAATCGGAGAGATTGAACAAATCCACGACCAAACTGATGTCAAACCGCGTTTTCTTTGAGTACGCATCACAATATGTGTCAGAACATCCGGAACTTAAAAACAGATTTGAGTACTTCAGAGATCAATTCACCATCACAGACAGAATGATGAATCGCTTCAAGAGACTTGTTGACGAACGTGATATCGAGATAGATGCAAAAGAGATCGATGAAGATATTGAGTACATCAAAGTACTCATGAAAAGTGAAATTGCCAGGAATTTGTGGGATTCAAAATACTACTACCAATTCATCAGGCGCGGCGACAAGCAGGTTCAGAAAGCGGCGGCACTTTTCCCGGATGCGGCGGAGATCGCCGGCATTGTGAATCCGTGACACATGATTCATGAACAGGGCATGAAAGTTAAAAAAAGTATTGACTTTTTTGAAAAAATTGGTTATAATGGTTGCAAATTGTTTTTTATAGTATTAACTAACTGGAGGGATACTTCCGATGATTGATCTGTTTATTAAGGGTGGTGGAATGATGTGGCCGATTCTCATTCTTTTTGTATTTGGCCTCGCAATTAGTGTAGAAAGACTGATTACCTTATCACGCGCTTCCATAAATACCCGTAATTTCATGCAGAAAATCCAAGAAGCATTGAAAGAGGGCGGTGTCGATGCTGCTTCTGAAGTCTGCTCGAACACGAGAGGTCCGATCGCTTCTATATTTCATGCTGGTCTGCTTCGCGCCAACCATGGAGTCGACGCAGTGGAAAAGGCAATCATGAATGCTGGTTCCATTGAAATGTCATTCCTGGAGAGAGGACTTATCTGGCTGAACACGGTGATCAGCGTTGCTCCGATGTTGGGATTCACGGGTACAGTTTGGGGAATGATTCTCGCTTTTCAAAATATTGAAGCTGCGAACGACATCACACCTTCAATCGTTGCCGGTGGTATCTCTGTTGCATTGTTGACAACACTGTTCGGTCTGGTCGTTGCTGTGATCATTCAAATTCTCAACAACTACTTTGTTTCGAAAATCGATCGTCTTATCATCGACATGGAAGAAAGCTCAGTTGAATTCGTGGACAGCCTTATCGAGTCAGGCAAAGTCAAACAATAACCGGAGAAAAGTAACAAATGTTAAAACGAAAAAAAAGCAGAGAGGCAGAGATACCTACATCCTCGTTAGCTGACATTGCTTTCCTCCTCCTGATCTTTTTCCTTGTGACGACGACAATCGACGTCGATAAGGGTATCGGCCTTGTTTTGCCGGCAAAAGGTGAAACAAAGGCTGTGCGCAGCCAGAACATTACAAATTTGCTGATTAACGCACAGGGTGAAGTATTGCTCGATGATAATCCCATTGACGTCAATCTAGTTAAAAATGTGATACAGAAAAAGATTACTGAAAAACCGAATCTGATCGTATCAGTCAAAACAGACCAGGATACTCAGTATTGGGTGTACATAAAAGTACTTGATCAGCTGAAGCAGGCAAATGCCTCGCGTATATCAATAGCTGAACCAGAACGTTAATTTCCTAACCCTAAACAATTGGTATCAGAGAGGAGAAGGAAACTTTGAAGTTTGAGAAAAAGAGCAAAAGTGAAACAGGAATCCCGACAGCTTCCTTGCCGGATATCATATTTATGCTGTTGATATTCTTCATGGTTTCAACGGTGTTCAAAGAATTCCGGGGAATCCCTGTACGGTTACCTGAGGCAAGAAAGATAGAAAAACTACCAGGCAAACGAAACGTCGCCTATGTTTACGCGAACAATCGTGGCCAGGTCATGATCGATGACCGTTTCGTTGATATGAGTGAAATTGGAAATATCATGTATTCGAAACGCGCCGATCCCCTTCATCCATTGAAAGTCGTTTCGATGAGGATCGACCAGAAGACCAAGATGTCGATTGTGACGGATATCCACGAGGAGTTAAGGGAGGCCGATGCCTTAAATGTTAACTACTCGGCTAAAACAGCCGGCTAAGTGAGGTGAGTTATTATGACCAGACGAAAAAACCCGGAAGCAAACTTAAAGCTCAAGTATAAGAAGGTCCTCGAAATCGGGCTCATTATTGCTTTGGGTTTGTGCATTTTGCTTTTTCAGGCTTTCAAAAAGTTTGAACGCAGCGAGATGGAAGAAAAAACAGTCGATATCAAAATGGAAGTCGAAGAGATTCCACAGACTGAACAGGTCAAGATGCCGCCGCCTCCGGCAAGACCTGCTGTTCCCATCGAAACCGAGAGTGATGAAATTCCGGAAGACGAGACAATTGAGATCACTGATCTTGATTTAACAGAACTTCCTCCACCACCACCGCCTCCTCCGACAGATGATGAATCGGCAATGATCTTCGTTCCATACGATGATCCACCGCAGCCGATTGGAGGATTCGCCGCGATCCAGAGAAATCTGAAATATCCCGAGATCGCGAGAAAAGCAGGAGTCGAAGGACGAGTGATGGTGCATGTCCAGATCGACGAAAGCGGCAAAGTGGTGAATACCAGAATTTTGCAGTCATTGGGTAACAATGGTTGTGACGAGGCTGCTGTTGCAGCCATCAAAAGCGTCAAATGGAAACCTGCGAAACAACGGGACAGAGCCGTAAAGGTTTGGGTTGCAATACCTGTTGTGTTCAAGCTTAAATAGAAAAAGTTCTATATCAATTACAAAAAGCGATGTTCCCGATGGGGCATCGCTTTTTTTCTGCATAATTTCTTTGCTTATATGAGAAAACTCGCTTTCATACTCTTCCCGTTACTATTGGTGAGCTGCATGAATCCTTTTGCGCCGGAGCTCGAAGATTCTTTATCACTCGAGCAGCTTATCACACAACAGAAAACACCTGAAGAGGTTCTCACCAATTTCAAATACGCTTACTCATTCAAGGACTCAACGCTTTACAGCGATCTTCTAGACAGCTCTTTCGTCTTCGTCTATTTCGATCCAAATTTCGGCACTTCCGGCAGGTTTGTATCCTGGGGAAGAGATTCAGATCTACTGACAACTGGGCGGCTATTTAAAAATTTCGATGTGATTGATCTGGTCTGGCACACGACCATCTATGCAATCGAAGAAGAGACATTTGCGGAGCTGTCGAAGAGTTTTCTTCTGAGTCTTTTCAGTAAGGACGAAACGATCAATGTCTCAGGGAATGCAATTTTCACTTTCAAAAAAAGCGATCGGGATGATAAATGGCGTATCACTCGCTGGAAAGATGAATCTGATCTATAAGCGCTGACAAATAGGTCATGCAGAATACAGGGGAACAGAACGTCCTTATTCAGATTTACAATGCCCGAAAATTCACGCACACCATCCAGGCTACATAATTTTCTTGAAATGAAACGGAAAAACGAAAGTCGTTACTCCCTCAGGAATCGGTTCAAACTTCAGGCGTCTTACCAGTCCGACAAGATCGTTCTCCAACTTCGGATGATCCACTGTCGATTCCAATATTTTCACACTGGTTACGAAACCATTCGCCGCTATGGCAAATTCAATCGTTACCTTACCCGCCAAACCGGGCTGTCTTTTAAGATATTTCTCGTATAACCATGTGATCCGGCCCATTCTGCTGTTCACGACACTCATCACAGATTGTTCGTTTCTGTATCCTAGCGCCTCCTGGCTTCCGCTCTTACTCGTAGCCCGGGAAAGATTCACACGCACCTGTTTTCTTAAAGTCACTTCCTCGACATCGTTATCCATGGAAGCGAGAAAGTCATCGATACCGCCGGAACCTCCTGTTCCAATCAGCTGATCCAGGGGATCGATATCATCCTTGGTCGATTTACCACCGACTTTGAGGTTCGTACCTCCGCCGACGATATCCTTCAGATCAGCAATCAGTCCTTTATCAACGAAAGCATCGACGATCGAACTCGTTTTGCTTCCTGATCCTGTGCCACCAATGAGACTCAGCAGTCCGGCACTTGCCGCCGGATTACCGCGACCCGAGCCGCTTCGTCTTTGTCTACCGGATGTATTCTTCCTCTGCTCGGATTTTTTCGCCTGCTCTTTGTCTGCAGCCTCTTCTCCATCCATATTAGCGGTTACGGTTGCAGTGGCTTCGCGGTAAATTTCATCGGCGCTCTTCGTGAGAAATTTGGCAAACCGCTCCTGCACCTTTTCGACATTCATGGTCTCTTCAACAGTGACTTCATAATCTTTGAACACATACAGAATCGCGGCATTCAGCAAAAGCAGAGACATGAATATCAATTTGAAAGCTAAATCCGAAACCAAACTTTTAGCGGTTGCGTTCACCCAGGAAAACCCGTAAAATTTCGGCATGGCCGCTCGCGGCGTTTCTCTTCTGTCGAATAGAAAATCAATCCGCACATCCCCGACTGTAACGTAGCCCTTTTGATTCGGCAATAATCTCAAAACGTGACTGTCATTTTCACGTGGCAGTAGTCTGTGAACGATCAGATCATTGAGCTTGAGTACGGAATCATCCACTCTAACTTCACCCTCTTCGATGAAAGTGGGAATGCGCAGGTGGTAAAATCCGTTTCGCCTGGAGATCAGGGTATGTTTCTTGGGATAATCCTGACCGAAGAGCGTCAAATCATTGTCTGGTCTCTTCCCAATCGTGAAGTCGTCCTTGTCTCCAATGATCTTTTTATTCTTCCTGCCAGAATTTGTTATATTTAAAACTAATTTTTTATTCATGTTATTCTATTTTCGTAACTGTCAAAAGTATATCATTGTACCCGATCTGACCACAGGTAAACATCACTTTTTTCAATAATTGATAGGGGATCTCCTTGTCCCCCTGAATGGAAATCTGCCCGGTGAAACCCATCTCTCCGGACATCTGACCAACTGTCTCACTGACGGTCTTCAAATTATTCAACCCATCGGCAAGACCCGGGATCATCAACTTGTTCAGAGACATGACCTCATTCACCGGTGCAACCTGTTCACCATCGAGGAGAACCCACTCTTCCGTGATGGCGATGGTCGATGCCGGTTCCGGACTCTTTTGCGCTGTTGATTCGGGAAGCCTTAAATCCTGAGATACCGTCACAATCTGTCCTTCAGCCGAAAAGCTCTTCAGCAGAAATACAAGCAAAATTGTAAACATATCAATCATCGATGTCAATTTCAAGGACACCTGTACGTTCTTTTTTCGGCGCCTTGGGTAGAGCATGAATTTTGCATTTCCATTGAATGTATTCATCGTATTCTCTTTTCCACATTATCCTGCCAGCGAAACATTTGGAAATCCCGCATCCCGGCACTGATCCATCGTCTTGATGATGATATCATACTTCACCTTTGATTCCGGAGAAATAATAATGTCCTCCGCGTGACCATGCCTGGTCTTTATCTGTTTCAACTGATTCTTCAATTCATTATAGTTGTACTGCGTTCCGATCTTGTTCAAAGGATCGAATTTAAATCCCGGGCTTTTGACCTGAAAACCTTTCTCCTTTATCGAAAGGATAACCAGTATCAGATTCTTCTGTTTTATTTCCTCCTGCGCTGCCGCGCCTCTCCCCAATGAAGGCAGCGATATTTCCAGCACAGCAATTTTTACGAAAGCCGCGGTTAATAAGAGAAACGGAATGAGGAGAAGAAAAATATTCATCACAGGGATAATATTGACATCAACATCATCCTGACTCCTCGTTCTGTTCATCGCATTTTTCAGATTCATTTTTTCCCTCTGACAGCAACCAGCTGTTTATACACCCGTGCCACATTCGAATTGATCTCATCGATCAGTTCGTTGGTCTTCTCCTGAATAAACGAATATGCCACCATATTTGGAATGGCAGCGATTAATCCGAACGCCGTTGTGTTCATTGCCTGTGAAATACCGGCGGACAGCAGCGTCGCCTTCATCGAAGCATCGGCGCTCGCCACAGCTTCGAATGATGAGATTAATCCAAATATCGTCCCCAGTAATCCGAGCAGTGTTGAGATATTGGCAATGGTCGACAGATAATGCGTTCGCTTCTCCAGCTTGGGGATTTCAGTCATCGCAGTCAATTCAAGCGCGCTCTGTATCTCATTGGGTGACTTACCATATTCAACCAAGCCGGCTCTGGTGATTTTGGGTAACGCCGCGGAAGACATACTGCAGAATTCAACGGCATGGGGGATATTTTCTCTCTGTATGAATTCAAGCACTCTATTCACAAAAGCGGTTGTGTCTATCCTGTTGCGAAACAGAACATAGATAATTCGCTCAATCATTATTGCCATGCCCGCAATCAATACGAATAAAATGACGTACATGAACGGTCCCCCCGCTCTAAATGCACTTACAATAAAATCCAATGTGAAGCCTCCTTACAAATAAAATAGTTATCCAATCCGGTAATTTAATATTCGTTCAATGCGATGACGAATATCGTTAATTTCGCTTACCACAAAATATGATCGTCTTTACGCTGTTCCCGTATCCATTCTTTACGGAGCGTGCTCTTTTCAACAGTTCGAAAAATATCATTAAAAAATCGTCTTTCAATATCAATGCCATCGACCCGCGGATCCGTACCGGGAATGATAAAGACCGTCTGCGGTTTCGCGATTCGACCGTAGATCTCAATCTTATTGAGAAACACTTTCATCGCTTTGTTCTGATCATCAGCATTATCAGGCGCTGTGTCGGCAAACACAGCTGACGCCTGCAACACAAACGCAAGCACAAGCACACTGAACACAACACTCACAAATTTCACTTTTTCGTTCCTCCTCCGCTGGACGGTTTGGCATAATATCCAGTCGATTCTTCATATCGACCGGAGCCCAATCCGAGTTCAGCAATCAAAGCCTGAACCCTTTTCTTGCTCATATTCGTCCATTCATTTTCGATTTTATTCTTTTCAGCTGTTTCAATATTCGATTTGTAAAATTTCAATGCCTCTTTCTTGAAAGGAATAACGAGTTTTTCTCTGATATTGTCGTAGTATTGCTCGACCTCCTCCTTTGACAACTCTGAGGGAACAGGTGAGGTCAACAGCGCCTCACACAATTCCTCAAAAGTCATTCCCGCCTTGTGAAGGGAAGCGGTTGTCCAGTCAGCAACCTTGAATTTCCCCGTCGCGATATATGCTTTCAACACTTTTTGAAGATGCAGTTGCTTGCGTTTCAGCGAATTCTGCAATGGTGGCACAAGTTTGATGTTTTTATATTTTTCGAAATTGATCTCTGCAATCATGTATTGTGACTTTGCGGTGATATACTCATCGGCAAATATTCCGCGTGATTTGAACCGCTCGTACTGCCCCACTGTTTTTTCGAACTCTTTCAGCGCGTTATTCTTGTCGTTAATATAGGTCAGGTAGATCTCGCCACGTTTGTAAAGCGCTTCAAGTGTCCTGTCCGGATCTTCCTGTGGAAACATCTCCACATATCTCCCATATGTTTCGGAGGCTTTGTGCCACAACTTAAGATATTCATAACAGAGAGCCGAATTGTAAACCGCGTGCTGCGCGTACTGAGATTTCGGCCAGGTTTGAATCAGCATTTTATAGTGGTCGATCGCTTTGATCCATTGCTCCATCTTCTCACGCAACAGAGCGGCCTTCATCAACAGCTCGTCATGAAATTCAATATCCGGCTGTTCCTGTATCATGCGTTCATAACTTTTTACAGCCTTTTCCATGTCGCCATCTTTTTCGAATCCGGATGCCGCCTCGAATATTGCCGCGCGGGCGATCTCTTTGTCGTTAGTGCTGAACGCGAGTTTCAAAAATTCCGCAGCTGCCTTCGATGTTCGTCCGTCTTTATTGAGTGCTTCCGCCTTTTTAAAATTGGCAGATGCGATCATCTTTCTCGACTTTTCAAGATACTTGACCGAATCCGGGAAAACCTGAGCCAGTTTTTCGAACCATACTTCCGCTTCCCTGAAATTTCCGTTTTTAAAATATGATTGCGCAATCATATTCAGTGCCGTACCGTAAAACTGACTGTCTCTGTGTTTGTCGTCAGCGACCTTTTCATACACTTTGACGGCGAGCTCCCATTCGCTCAAATCGTAGAGAACCTCCCCGTACTTCATATATACTTCCAGCATTTTATCGTCTTCAGGAAGCGCGAGGATGTAGTCATTACACGATTTCAAGAGATCTGCCTGCGCCTGATATCCCACACGCACGGGAATTGGATAAGTACTCTCCTCACCAAGGAAATTCTCCAGATAGAATGTCAGCGAATCCGGCTGGGAAGAGAATTTAAGAAGCTGATAATAGGCGAGGATCCGGTTATAAGCCGACGCATCCTTAAATTCATCGTTCTCGTAATTGTTCATCACCTTGAAATATTCTTCAGCCGCATTTTTGAAATCGCCGGTCTCGTAATAGCATTCAGCCAGATAAAAATTGACCTTGTGCGCAATGTCACTATCCTTCAGCTGCTTGAGATATTCTTTGTATTTATCTATGGCGAGCAGATATTCCCGCTTTCTGCTCTTCTCCTGACCAATGGATTGATAGTACGTTCCGAGAGAGAACATCATATCCTGAACCAGATTCAAGGCATCGTTCCTCACGTCACCCTCGGGATACTGGGCAATCCACTCACTCTCCGGTCCGTAATATTTGATGAATGTCTCCTTGGCTTCGTTCACCTTCTCTTCTTCAAAATCATTTTCATAGCATTCAATGATCTGCTTTTGAATATTCGGCGCGTACGGATAGAACGGAAAGAGTTCCAGAAGCACTTCATAAGTCGCAATCGCTTCGGGATAAAAATTCCGTTTCTTGTAGATCTCACCCATCTTTTCGAGAATGGGGATGGCGAATTCCTGCGCACTGTCTTTGGACAATGTCTCCCTGGCCTTCTCCGCACCGCCGAATTCACAAAATGAATGCGCGATATAATCGATGGCCTCGTTCTTCACATCGGCTTTTGTTTTCCCGAGCAGTTCTGTATCGAGTTCCTCGAGCAATGCGATATCATCGATCAGATACATATACGTACTGATCGCGTTCGCATAGTCATTTACATTGAAATATGACCAGCCAAGCTTGTACAAGGACATGTTGAAAAAGGGATCATCCCAGGCGTCGATCAGTTTCCTGTAGTATTCGATCGCTTTATGAAAATCTCTCGCGTTGAAATAATACTCGCCAAGCCGGAAGTTGGCCTCGGATATTTTCGGGCTTTCGGGACATTCGAATATCAGTTTCTGGAAATACTCTTTGGCGCGATCCTGATTTCCCTCATCCAGATGATTCATAGCGAGTCTGTAAAGAACCCTGTCCCTGTAGTCAATATTGGGGAACTTTTCCAGCAGTTTGTAGCACACCTCGATGCTCTCCTTGAAGCTCACTCGCGGCATGATCGGTTCAACGAGCAACTCGCCATTTTCATATTTGGCCAGTTCATCATCATAGGCGTTCATTTTGCGTTTGAACTCGAGTTCCGACCTGGTGACATACAGCTCGGCCAGTTCAAACATGATATTCGGTATAAAAAGCTCTTCAGGATATTTCTCAATCAGGTCCTCATGGTGCTGAATACTCCTGTTCAGATGTTCTTCATCAAGGATCTGGGTAGCTTCAATCGCAGTGCTGTCGGATTGAACTGCTGCCCGCAGGATATTCAAACCACCAAAGATCAATACCACCAGTATCGTGGAATAGATTACCAGTTTTTTCATTTCCCCCTCTTTAATTTAGATCCTGTTCCATCTCTTTAAGGAATAGTGCTCTTGATATTCCATACTCTGCATAACCCCGCCAGTCTTTTCTTCTCTCTTTACGTGCTGCAACATTTATCAATTTTTCTATCTGCGATTTCATTAAGGCAAAATTATTTCGTTCAGCTATCAAATTCTTCACCAGATTTGTCCTGAATTCCTCCAGGCGTTTCTTCTCTTTGATCAGATACTCAGGGACTTCATCACTATAGCCGTTCAGAGGCAGCGTAATCAGAAGATTCGATTCCTGGATCAATACCTGAACCTTCAATTGTTCGATGCGCGATTCCTCTTCCTTCAGGCTCATGCTCACTTTTTTAATCACGTTCACATTCTGGAATTTAGTGGGAAATAGTTCAACGATCGTCTGGTAGGAGTCAATCGCTTCATCGAACTCTCCCAACATAATATATGATTGGCCAAGGAGGAAGTAAGATTCTTCTGTATTGGCTCCCTCGGGGTAACGTTCTATCAGCTTCTTCAGGTGTTTGATCACATCCTCATAGTCACCCAGTTTTAAATTGGCCCAACCAAGCGCCAGCAAGGCATCCTGATAGTTCACATGTCTGTCTGAAATGTCTTCGAAAAGATCCCTCGCGTCGCGGAACATGTCCAGCTCATAGTAAATGTATCCAAGAGTCAGCCTCGCGTCATCGACAATTCGCCTTCGCTCTCCACTAACGATTGGCAAACCGACAATTTTTTTGAAATAGCTCATCGCAACAGTCACTTCTTTCCTTTTCAGATGCGCCAGCGCCGTTGTGTAAAGCGCACCGTCGTAGTAGTCACTCTTGCTGGAGATTTTCTTGAATATGTCGATGGCTGTATCGTAGTTTTTCAAATAGTAATGGCTCTGACCGGCAAAATATCGGGCTGCATCGATCACCGACTCATTATTCAGCTTTTTCAGAATCCGATAATAAATAGTTAATGTATCTTTATAGTTACCCTCTTTATAGCTCGTCTTCTGCAGTCCAAAAAGAGCGGCAGGCACATACTCACTGTCAGGATACCGTTTAATGAGATACTTGTACATCTTCAGGGCTGCGGCATTCAGTTCCTCTTCATAGAGACATTCTGCCAGGTAGTGCACCACGCCATCCATGTGCTTGAATTCGGAGTAGAAATCCATCAGGATGATCAATTCCCTGGCACAGCTCCAATAAGCCCCCTCCTCATAAAGGTTGATCGCCTGCCTGTAGATCTGATTCGAAGCCTTCTGAATATCTCTCTTGTCTTTGAATTGTTCCGCCTGTATCTCATCATCCGATACGAATGACCGGGCATAGAGATCGACGTTGAACGCCTCTCCCCCCAAAAGGGAGAAGATGAGCAACAATGCAATAATTTGTATTCTTTTAAAAATCAATAGAACTGTAAACTCTTTTATTATACCACCTGAGCATTTTTAACTATCCAATAAAACCAGCTGCGTTCATATAATTGCTTTAGATATTACTTTTTATTCGTCTTTTTCCGGTTCATTTTCTTTAAGAGCATCTTTCATCTTTTTCATTTCCTCTTCAGCTTTGCGACGCTGCTCTTTGATCAGCTTGAGCTTTCTGAGCTCCTCCTCCTGTTTCTTTCTCGCCAGTTTGGAGCGTTTGTCAAAATACTTATAGACTGAAAACCGTTTCGTCAAGCCAACCCATATCCGCCATTTCGAATAGAGTTTCTTATACATATTTCTTTCTGTCAGAGGCACACGTTTATTCAACCCGTAATCCCCGGCGATATCCATGGTCATCCCCCAGGGACCGAGGAAACGGGTACCTGCAGAAATCCGTGACGTATTTTCATCGAACGCAATACTGTCGCTGTTATTGATAAAAACTTCGCCTGAGTATTCCAGAAAGAACTGAGTCGAGCGAACCGGGAATTTTATCCCTGCGCTGAAAAGCATTTGATCTGCCTCAGAGACAAAGAACTCATCTTCGATATCATGATCAACATAGCCGATGTTTGCGTATAATTTTACAGGCACCCGATGCGACGCATCTGAGAAATCCAGCGTAAATAACGCTTTGGCACCCCAGCCAGCTTTATCCAGAAAGAAAACATCGTAAGGCACATTCTCCTCCTGAGCAGTGGGAAATATGAAAAAACCGTAAATGCCGGTTTGCAGTCGCGAACCTGAAAAAGGCATCTTGTACTTTAAACCCAATTCAGAATTTCCGAGACGTCCAAAAATGTGGACCTGGTCATCCACATATGGCGCTATATGCATGTTCAATTCAAAGTTTTTCGAAAGACCGAATGTACTGTTTATGTAAAAAGAATAAAACTTCGCCAGGCTCTCTTTGGCAATTCTTTCGAAATACATCCCGAAGTATGCATTGACATATATATCGGCAGGTGCAACCACATCGGCTGAAAGTGTTCTGATCAATCCTCGCCCGCCTCTCATAGCGACCTGCGCCGATGCATGCGGTATGCCTGCCATCAGCACGATCAATAACAGTATGATGGTCAATCTATTTTTCATTTTTTAAAACCTGACTTTTTGGTGAATGAACCCGACAGTAAAATCAACTTCAAAACAGCCACCCCACGATAGTTTTACATCACATCTGAGTGCACACAATCCACTTTGTCAAAGTACTTGCCTATATCCTGCAACATTATCTTCGCTGGTGCGCACACTCATCAATTTCAAAATAAACATATAATTTAATCATTGAAGTGATTTATATCAAGTTATTTCTTGTTTTACAGTTTATTAATATTTGTTACTTCAATTTTTACAGAATTTTAACTAACTAATATTCTCAGTTTTCAGAGATAATGGCAAAATATGTATTTGATATTCAATTATTGTGCCAAGCTTTGCCGGAACACCTTCAACCGAATACACAATATATCTATTTATTTTTAATATACTTATAATCTATCCATCTAAAATACCTATTTTCGGGCCAGCCACAAGATTTGTCATCATTATTACAACTGGTTCATTTTGATACATCAGTGACTGTTTTTCAATCACATAGGAGAGTTAAGTGATGTATTTTAATATATTTTAATTAGTTATAATGATGTGATTTTTGGGGGTACGAATGCTGGATTTTGAGGTGAAACTTGCCCTCTCAGGCTCTTTTATTACAAATTTGTAATCATTAGCGCATTGCGGACGGTATTGATCAAAGCACTTCATCGGCTTTCGATCGACGCATCCAGGTCCAAAATAACGGCCGATACATCGACAAAACCTGTGTATCAATAAACAATCCTTTTCGACAAATGCTTCCTCCAACGTGCCATATAATATTTTTTGTTCAGATCACTGATCGTCACACCCTTTGTGCAGCTGGCATGAACGAACTTGTTGTTACCAATGTAAATGCCGACATGCGTGATATAGTCGTTAAAATATTTACTGAAGAAGATCAAATCGCCGAATTGAAGTGCGTTCATGGAGACCGGCATCCCGACTTTTACCTGCTGCCTGCTGTTTCTGGGAAGATAGATTCCCTGAGCCTTGTAGACCAGCTGCGTGAATCCGGAACAATCGACACCCCTTCGACTCGAGCCACCCCAGCGATATGGCGTCGCGGGAGGTCCCAGAAATTCCTGTATCGATTGCTTCATCAACTCGGCATTGATCGAACGCCTGTTTGCCGTTGGATAGTACGTGACCGGCTTGTCACGATTTTTCTCCCGCATCACAGGTGCATCGATCGTCACATTTCTGTCCTGATCGACCGGCTTCGGTGTTCTCCTGTATTTTTTCTCATCAGCCTGTATAACCGACAACCGCTTCTTTTCCAGCTGCTTCACATACGCGATGCTCTCCTCAACCATCTCCTCGGGAGAGGGATTGTCCGGATCCTGTGCCATTCTGATAATGAGATCCGTTGCCAGCTTTTCCGGTGACAGCCCACTCCCATTTCCCCGAATCAGTCCATCGAAGACAGCCCGGGTTGATCCTGTGGGCCATTTATCTCTGACGGCGATCAGGTACATCTCCTGTGCCACATCGCGCGGGATCTGATACATCAATGCACGCTGCAATGCCTCATAGGCGATGTCGCGACGTACCGTGTCATACGTAATCTCTTCATTCGATTTCCGAAGCGTATCGATCCCCTCCTGAACAATGATGTCGATCGATTTGCTTTCCGCATCCTGATCCACACCGATGATGAGAGCCAGGGCCAGCTTTCGTTCGGATAGACCGCTCTGCGCTCCCCGAATCAGCCCGTCACCCACCTTTTTTATAATTGTTCCGCTCCAGCCATTATAGATACCGTATGAGATCAGTTCCTCGATCACATAGCTGTCAACGCCCGCATCCATCAAACCTTCTATCGTCATGGCAGAATGTCTCAGCTGGTCCTCTGTCACCGGGTACGAGAGTCCGATCAGCGAAAGATCCTCGATATATGCTGCCGGCGCTCCGTTGGCGATGGCATGATAGGATTTCAGAGCGACTTCGGCAATCGATGCATGCGACGCTTCTTCGAAAATGCAGGCGGAAACGATGCTTTTCACATTGGCAAGAATAGAGTCATCCAGTACAACCGCACCGAACTCGGCCTCGAACTTCTCTGTTAATGCTGTGACAAGCTGGTCTGCCTCTCCGTCCACCAGACCATCGATTGAGGAGACCATTTCGGCGATCTGAGAACCAACAGCGTCGACCTCACCAACTCTGATAAGTAAAATAAAAATGGCAAGGATGATTGTGAATGAAGGTTTTATGGTCAACCTCCTATTCTTTTTCGCTTGTTAAAATATTCGACCAGTGCTCTGTCATACGCATCCCCGGTGTTCAGGAGCACATAATCGATCTGATTCATACGGCATTGCCGTTTATAATTTTCAATGAAATGATTTACTTGTCGCCGGTATTCTTTCTGAATGTGCCAGGGTTGCGTCGCAATCTCCTCCCCGGTCTCCATATCTCTGAAAATGGATTCTTTGTTGAAGGAGAACTGGATCTCCTGCGGATCGAGGATATGAAATACGATCACTTCGTGTTTTCGATGGCGGAAATGCTTCAACGCCAGGAGTATCTTTTCCGGATCATCGTAAAGATCGGACAATATGACGATCAGACCGCGCCGGTTGATCCGCTCAGCCATCTCATGAAATGTATCAGAGACATTGGTGACGTTTTCGCTCCGGATATTTTCAAGCTCGCTCAATATGCGATGCATGTACGATCCAATAGAACGGGGCGGCAGGAATTTCCTTATCTTGTTGTCGAAGGTCATCAATCCGACCGCGTCACGCTGTTTGATCATCAGGTAAGTGAGCGCAGCAGTGAGATAAGAGGCGTACTCCAGTTTGCTCAACCCATTCGAGCCATATCCCATGGACGCCGATGCATCGAGCAGGAGATAGGAACGCAAATTGGTCTCCTCTTCGAACTGCTTGATGTAAAACCTGTTGGTTTTGCCATAGACTTTCCAGTCGAGGTGCTTGATCTCGTCCCCCGGCATGTATTGGCGGTGTTCAGCAAATTCCACACTGAATCCGTGATAGGGACTCTTGTGCAGACCGGTGATGAAGCCTTCCACCACCAACCGCGCTCTCAGCTCCATACTTTTCAGTCTGGAAACGATCTCCGGGTTCAGATATTTCCTGTAATCGGTCTCCACGACTACTCTTCCATGAGTTTATCGACGATATCCACTGCGCCAATCCCGTCCGCTTCCGCGTTGAAATTTGTCACCAGCCGGTGACGGAGCACAGGTTTGGCAACGGCTTTGACATCATCGATATCGGGAGTCGCGTTCCCCTGAAGAATGCATCGCGTCTTGGCGCCGAGGATCAGGAATTGCGAAGCTCTGGGACCGGCGCCCCAACTGACCCAGTCCTGTACGTACTGAGGCGCGTCCTCTTCATGTGGGCGCGTTTTTCTCACCAGAGCAACAGCGAAATCAATCACATTGTCAGATACCGGAACACGGCGAACCAGATTCTGAAGTGCCAGAATCTCATCCTTGTCCAGCACAAAGCTCACTTCGGGTTCATAAGCACTTGTGGTGGACTTAACGATCTGAACCTCCTCATCGATGTCCGGGTAATCCACCCAAAGGTTGAACATAAATCGATCCAGCTGTGCTTCAGGAAGCGGATAAGTTCCTTCCTGCTCGATCGGATTCTGTGTAGCGAGCACGAAAAAAGGCTCATCCAACTTGTACGTTTCGCCGGCAGCGGTCACTTCATGCTCCTGCATCGCCTGCAGCAATGCAGCCTGCGTCTTTGGGGGAGTCCTGTTGATCTCATCGGCCAGAATGATATTCGCGAATACCGGACCCTTTACAAACTTGAACGATTTTCGTCCGGTGGCCATATCATCCTCGATGACTTCGGTGCCGGTAATGTCCGATGGCATGAGATCCGGAGTGAATTGGATACGGTTGAAATTCAGGTTAAGCGCCCTGGCCAGCGTGCTGATCAACAATGTTTTCGCCAATCCGGGCACACCGACCAGCAGACAATGCCCCTTCGACAGGAGAGCGATGAGCAGTTCATCAATCACTTTCGACTGTCCAACGATCACTTTTCCGACTTCCGACACAATTCGTTCGTGTGCCTCTCCGAGTTTTTCAACGATCTCTATGTCATTCTTATCTTTCGCGTTAACCGCCATGTGTCCTCCGAACGTACTGTTATTCCATGATATTTGTTATATGTCATTTATGAACTATAGTTTCACCGATCCGGAAAATTCATATTTTACTTGCATTATATATTCGATTTTAATATACTTCGATGTGATGAAAAAAATGAATCTCAGTGGATTGACAATCACCCAGCTGGAAGAATTGATGACAGAGCTGGACCAGCCGCGCTACCGTTCTGAGCAGCTTTTCAACTGGATATACAAGAGCAGGATCTCTTCTTTCGAAGAGATGACAAATTTCCCAAAGTCAGTCAGATCACGTCTTAATGAAATAGCGACCATCGGAAGTTTGTCGATAAAAGATGTTCAGACCTCTGCAAACGAAGATTCCAGTAAATATTTATTCGAACTGGCTGATGGACTCTGCGTGGAGAGCGTGTTCATGCAAGACGGAAAACGCATCACTGTCTGTCTGTCATCGCAGGTCGGATGCGCCCTGAATTGCGATTTTTGTGCCACAGCAAAGATGGGTTTCAAACGCAATCTGACCTGTGCTGAGATTGTTGACCAGCTTCTTACGATACAGAGGCATCGTGTCAACGATGTCACCAATGTCGTGCTCATGGGAATGGGCGAGCCCTTTCTGAACTACGACAACGTGTTGGAGGCCTGCGACCTCATATCGAATGACAGGGGTATTGCTATCGGCAAAAGGAAGATCACGATATCCACCAGCGGCATCATCCCCGCGATAACACGGTTCACCGACGAAAAGCACACGTATAAACTGGCGATCTCATTGAACGCGAGCAACGATCGCGTGCGGGACAGACTGATGCCCGTGAATAGAAAATACCCTATAAAAGAGCTGATGAACGCGGCGAAATACTATTCGGAACGATCGAATCAACGCATCACTTTTGAATATGTGTTGATAAAAAATGTAAACGATACAGAAGACGATGCCGCAAGGTTGAAACATCTGTTCAGGGAAATGAGATGCAAGCTGAATATCATCCCCTACAATCCAGTGAACGGAAAGTATGAGCGTCCATCAGAATCGACAATAAACGCCTTCATCAAACCATTTCTGGACATGAATATTGTGGTCTCTGTGAGAAGAAGCAAAGGGACTGAAATCGATGCTGCATGCGGACAACTCTATTCGAGAGCATTGAAACAACCGATTCAGGAATAATAGATACTATTGTGCGGTGAAAATAACAGGACTAACGGAACATCGCCTTGAGACTGCCCCATGTATGACGAACACTGGAGACAGATGCTGTGACAGAGACGACTTCGGAGAACATCGATTCCCTGCCATCTTTATCCACGATGTTGATGCGGTAGTAAAAAGTGTTATCGGACGTTTTGAACACAGATTTATCTTCGTATTTGTAGTCTTGTTTATCGGAGGAACTCCCTGTGGCCTCTACAGTGCCGATCCTGTTGAATGTCCTGTTGTCCAGGCTTCTTTCGATCACAAATTCTTTACAATTCACCTCACTGACCGTCGACCATTTTATGGTGATCATGTTACGACTCGCATCTCCCTTGAAGTCGACGATCACAGCACTGGAGAGAGCAGCGACGGTGAAAAGTATTGTGATAATGAAAATAAAGTTGCAGATTTTTTTAATCATAGGTATCCCGACTATATACCTGAAAATTAAACTTTTTTTTGAAAAAGTCAAGACTTTTTTCAATAAATTTGGATTCAGGAGAGAATTTTCATGAAAGCCCTCATCACGGGAAGCAACGGATTCATCGGCAGCCACCTCGTCGAACTGCTACTGAACCACGATTATGAAGCCACATGCATGGTTCGCAAGACCAGTAAACTGCAGTGGATCGAACATCTGCCGGTACACTTTGTCTATGGCGACATCAGGGACATTGACTCTTTAAGAAATGCAGTATCAGGAATGGATTACGTGTTTCATCTCGGAGGAACTGTTCGCGCCGGATCGGACGAGATTTTCAATGCCATTAATTACCTGGGCACAGAAAATCTCCTTAAGGCATGCAAAGATCATACACCACGACTTAAAAAATTCATCTTCATCTCAAGCCAGGCGGCAGCGGGACCGGCGCCGGAGAAACGCCCGCTAAAAGAATCGGATATCCCGAGGCCGATATCCATGTACGGCAGAAGCAAATTAAAAGCGGAACAGGCCGTACTGCGCTACTCAGATATTTACCCGGTCTCCATCATTCGCCCTCCGTCGGTTTACGGCGCCAGGGACGATGATATTCTCGAACTTTTCAAATATATCAAATGGCGGATCAAACCGGTGCTCGGATACAATGACAAATATATCAGCATCTTTTACGTGCTGGATCTGGTAGACGGTATACTGCGCGTCGCCGAAAAGGAGGAAGCGAACGGAGAGATCTTTTTCCTCGCCAATAAAGAATACCATTCAACCCTTGAAATCGAGAATATGATCTCCGCCGCCATGGACAGAAGCGCAATGACGATTCGCATCCCGGAAATCGCACTCGATATCTTCACAGGTATCAGCGAATTCATCGCCAGGTTCAGCAGCAGAGTCGCACTGGTTAACAGAGATAAAGCGCTGGAAATGAAACAGCCGTACTGGATCATGGATCCGGGAAAAGCATTAAAACATCTCGCATTTCAAGCGGAAACAGACTTTGAAGAGGGCCTTGCAGAAACCCTTGAGTGGTACCGTGCGAATCGATGGCTTTGATATCGAGGGTGCGCTCACAATAAAACGATCAGGTGAGCTACTCCTCCCACACGAGAGGAAAAAGGAACAGTGAGAGTGTCACCATGATCACAAGATAGGCGACCGACAATTTCACCTCATGCCAGCCTGCCACATCCATACCGGTTGCGGCTCTCTCACAGCCTTTAATCGCTGTGATCATCAGCGGGAAAAGCAGCGGAAAAGAGAGAGCGGAAAAGAGCGCTCCACGGACACTCGCTCTGGCGATCATGGCTGCGACAATAGTTGTGCCGGCACCGAGTCCGAGCACGCCGGACAGGACGACCATGGAAAAGTAGAGCTGATGCTCTATGCGGTACCCCATGAAAAGAATGAATAGCGGGACGATGAGCAGCGCCAGAATGCCGAGCAGCGTCAAATTGAAGAGCAGCTTCCCCAGGAAGATAGCCTCCGGCCGCGCCGACAGTTTCAGAATGTCGATGGTATGCGCCTCCTCTTCTTTGACAAAGGATCGCGCGAGTCCTGACAGCGCTGAAAAAACCAGAATGATCCATAATAGCGCCGCGTAGAGGAACGGCTTGTCGCTGTCCGAAATCCTGAAAGAACCGAGTGAGAAGCTCACTGCGACCAGCGTTGTGAACGCGAACATCAATATCGCGTTGATCGCGTACCGCGTACGAAATTCACTCCTCAGGTCCCTGAACCAGATGGCTTTTGCTTCATTCAGATAGGTTAACAATCCGGTCTCCGTATTCGATCTCTCTCTGCTCGTTTGATGCAATGATGATCATGCCCGCCCTCCGTCTCTCGCTGATCAGGCTGTCAAATCGACTTATGCCCTTTGAATCCAGATTGCTGAACGGTTCATCGAGCAGGAGAAGCGGTGGTTTATGCAGCAGCGCCTGCGCCATTTTCAATCGTTGCTTCATTCCGGATGAGTATATCCCGTAAAGCGCGTGTTCCCAGCCCTGGAGTCCGACGGCTGAGATCATGTCAAGGATTTCCTGTTCAGTGATATCCGCACCGCGCACCCTGGCGAGGAAGTTCAGATTTTCCACAGCGCTCAGTTCATCGTACAGCGCCAGTGCGGGCGACACCATCCCAGTAAACTTTCTCCGCCCATCACTCCCTGCAGGCACGCCAGATTTCAACAGATTAACCTTACCCGCAGATGGTCTTATGAGCCCGGCAATGATGCGCAACAGCGTACTTTTCCCGGAACCATTCCAGCCGGTTACCGCGATGATCTCGCCGGGATGCAGATGAAAATTCACCTTTTTAAATAGCAGCGTCCGGCCAAAATGCTTGGCGACATTTTTCAATTCCAGACTGTATGCGGGCGTTTGTACTGACATGTTTTTAATTTTCGTTCCACCTCATCATCGACTGGGTCAATTTACTTAATATATGCAAGAATGTCAAGATTTTTATTGCCACGCATCTGCCCT
The DNA here is from genome assembly GCA_036351795.1 of Candidatus Zhuqueibacterota bacterium. Lineage (GTDB taxonomy): Bacteria > Zhuqueibacterota > Zhuqueibacteria > Thermofontimicrobiales > Thiofontviventaceae > JAZBPW01. The sequence continues at coordinate 24,295 of JAZBPW010000067.1, forward strand.
GTCGCATACCGTTGACTTTGGAACATGGCGTGTATAACATCGTAAAATATTGACACTTGAAAGGAGTGTGAAGCAGAGGTTAGCCTATTTGAATATAAAGATATTATGAGGAGGTAGTATGAAGAAAATGATACAGACACTCGTCACATGCGTTCTTATGCTCGGTATCGTCCACACTGTTACTGCACAGCATAATCTCAACAAAGCGATGGCTTTTGATTTCAAGAGTCTCGAGGGAGACTGGGAGGGTATCTGGAAAAATACCACGTTTGGTTCCACAGACAGCATTTTCGCGACCATGAGTGTGGATACAGATAGTAAAAAGGTCCACGTGGAGATCAAGACCAAAGGTATCTTCGGCGATCCCACACCAGTGCATTATATCTACGATGAATCCTACACCGAAGAAATGGATACAGTGCGCATTGCACCTCCCAACGGTTTGGTCGGCGAAATCGTCGTCTCAGACGATGGCAACATCACAGGACAGATCACACAGCCCATGTTTAATCTCACAGTGGATTTCACAGGAACGTGGAGTGAATCCAACATTGATGTGAATTACGTATTGAGCGGAGGATTCGTTGCTGAGGGATTTGTCCAGATGGTAAAAGTCGGTATGACTGACGTACAACAGCTTGCTGAGGATGACCTGTCGCCCGGATCTTTCAGGCTACTCGGGAATTATCCGAATCCGTTCAACCCGGAAACGGTCATTCCGATTCAGATCAGCACACCGGGATATGTGAGTCTGCAGATTTACAATATTTCAGGACAGATGGTAAGACATCTAGTGAACGAGGAACTCGGAAGAGGATACTATTCTGTTTTGTGGGATGGCAGGGATGAATCAGGCCGATCGATGAGCTCAGGCGCCTATGTCGCAAGGCTCACATCCAATGGACGGATTGCGACCCAGCGCATGTTGATGGTGAAATAGGTTTTAAGGGGTTTAGGGGATCAGGATGTTAAAGATTCGGATTAGGAAGATGTGGTCCACCTTTCGGGTGGGCCACATCTTACATTCCTATACATTCTTTCTGTTTGTCGTGTCTCCGTGGCAAAAAGAGAATATCCCGTCGTGAAATTCTTTGCCCCGCAGAGCGCAACGAAGGACATTCGATCGCATTTGGCTGAGTGGATTTTCATAATCGTCAGCGAATGTCATTCTTCACTTAAAGTGAATTTGAATGAAAAATTTTTGACATAGATTCTTCGCCCGGAAATGCACCAACGAATATTAGCATCATCATTCAATGGGATTGCCGCGTTATTCATCGCAACAAAAGCATCTTATTTGTCATTTTCTTATTTCGGGTCATCAGATGAATCACATAAATCCCACTCGACACCTCCCCTCCCCTTTCTGACGATCCATCCCAGAATATCTGATAATCTCCCGCAGCCTGTTCTTCATTCACCAATGTAAGTACTCGCTGGCCATTGGCATTGAATATAAATAATTCCACATGCCCCGAAACCGGCAAATGATAAGTAATCGCTGTATTTGAATTGAAAGGATTGGGATAGTTCATCAACATTTCATAATTTTCCGGGATCGCATGCTCTCCGTTCGCCTGCTTCTTATCCTCATCCGCTTCGTCCGCAGATCCATTTGTGAGCGTCGCTTTGTAACTTCTCCATACATGTCCTGAACCGCGTTTGTGAATATCAATTTTCATGATATCTCCTGGCTCCCATTTCGACCGGAAGGAGGCACACTGGACCCAGAACCACATGTCTTCATAAATGGAACATCCCGGACTGAGTTCTGAAAGCCGTTCTTCTTCGCGATTAAGAATATATGCATTCAACGAAAATTCCGAGGGCGTGAGGTTGTTTTCACGACCAATTTTACCGAATACCAGATGCGGAACACTTCCGCAAAAGTGCTCTGTGCGTTCCTGAAGTCCATGCTTCGATATCGGAATTCCAGCTCCGGAAGGCCACACTGTATTCGCCATCATGTTCACATAATAGGGATAGCCGATCGACACATCGAAATCCGTCGGAGGAATGAATTCTACATATTGTTCATATCCCTGAAACTCGGCATTCCATCGAGCAACAGAATTGCAGTTCGGTATCTCTACAAGCAGATCCGATGCCGTCGCCACATATCCACGATCTAACGGAAGCATGATCTCATTGAAATCAGTGCTCGAGGTTGTAATCAAATTGAACACCGGTGCTGTATACGGTCCCGTCTGCGTGAACACGCTGGTGTTTGTGACATTCACATAATAAGGATGGCCGGGACTCAATTCGAAATCTGTTGGAGGGATGAACTCAACATACTGCTCATAACCCTGAAATTCAGCATTCCAGCGAGCAACAGAATTGCAGTTCGGTATCTCTACAAGCAGATCCGATGCTTTTAGCAAGCTTGCTTCGATTAGCGGTAAAGCGATCTCGTTGAAGTCCGTACTCGCCGTGGTGATCAATTGATAGTCGAATTCACCAACACGGTTCGATATCTCCGATTCAGTGTTGCTGTTCAGGGCCGTTATTGCGTAATAATAATTGACTGAAGGATCGCCGGTTCGCCCCTCGTCAATAAAGTGAGTGTTCGTCGTGTTGTCTACTGGAGTGACAGCATCGAAAAAAGGTGTCGTACCACGATATATATTGTAGCTGGTGGCGTACTGCGTTTCGCTCCACTGGAGCTTTACATTTGCATCTCCTTCTGAATGGATGGACAAATCATTTACAGGTAGTGGTTCTTGCGAAGGGGGAGCCTTCGAAAGTGGTGCCGAAGACACAACGACGAAATACATGGCCGAGTTTACATCTGTTGCCCCATTCGTAAACAGAGATACAGTCTCATCTGCCGAGAATCTTCTTACACTCTGATAAAGATCAAAAATGATCTGCTGATCCTGTTTACCCGCTTCGGCCGTCATGTTGAGGGGTGAA
>JAZBPW010000068.1:0-19909 GCA_036351795.1 Candidatus Zhuqueibacterota bacterium
ATCAGAAAGAGCCGGTTGTAGTATTGATAGCTGTCTCTGCGGGATCGAAAAATGATCTTGTTTTTCACCGGGTGCCAACCAACCACGTCATCCCTGTACGGATGGTAGGTCACGCGTGAGATGTTTCCCCCATGGACGTCCATTACATAGACATCTCTATTTCCATCGTACTGAGCTGTGAAGGCGATCAGTTTACCATCGGGGGAGAATTTTGGAAATTCCTCTTCACCGTCATGTATTGTGAGCCGTTGTGCGACCCCGCCGTCGATTGACGCGATCCAGATATCTTCACCATGGACAAATACGACCTTGTCTCCATGAATATCCGGAAAACGCATGAGTGGTCTTTTTTCTGTCTCTTGAGAAATGAGCGGCATCGTCAGAAAGAGTAGTGAGATCAGTATGAGCGGATTTGAACGAAAAATGTTGTACTTCATCTATCCTCCTGTGTGAAAAAATGAAATGAAATAATGCGAAGAGTTTTTCGCGGTGTGCTATCCATTTTATTGCGTATATCGATTTCGTTCAGTTACAATGCAGATTAGAAAGTTGGGATCTTTCCCTTGTCCACCATTTTAAGCAGAGATCGCAATCTATTGTACACGTTGTATATTTCACTTTCTGTCAGGCCGAATTGTATCATCTCTTTATTGACACGAACACCTTCGTATTTGTCAAAGACAGAGGTGGGTTCCATCGCCTCGACAGATCCATCCTGGATGCGATACTGGGCGATGACGGACAGGGCGCTGAACAGAGAATCGTAGTCCAGGGTGCGCAGGCGGTCAATTGTCGTTTCAGGGAGCCGGGGTACGAATAAATCACGCCATTTCACGCCCAGCCGGCTGTACTCTTCTCCGAATGTCAATCCATTATCGACCGAGAAGACACGTGGATTGTTTACATCGGTGGAGATCAGTGCGTTTCCTTCGTTAGAGTCGTTGTGCTGTACCAGATAAGTGAATATATTGAAGTTTGCGATGTGTTTCGCGTAGAGAGAATCTTCCTCCAAACGCTTTTCATTATACAGATCATCAGGCGAGACATTGCTGAGCCAGTACTGGAATGCGCACAGCACAGCATCTGTCTTTCTGAACGTCGGTTTGACGTCCGGCTCGAATTTTCTGTAGTATTCAATAGGAATGAAACGGATGGAGACAGGCGGAACGACATATTCATGCGGATCCAGAAAAAGCTTCTGAAACTGATAGGCTGCCAATTCATAACGGGGATTGTTATTGGTCGTCCCACCACCCTTTGGGGCCTTCATGATCTTGACGCGCATGAAGAATCCATCATCATATCTGAGCATCGTCCACCGTGCCTGATCCTCTTGATAACGAACGCCTCTGGGCGTATTCATTTTGAAATCATCCTGCCAAAGCGCACGCTCGATTCTCTCAAGCGGGTGGACGATGTTACTGTCCTGTGCGAATGCTGAATTCAGAACGAGAAAGCAAGCAAAAAGAAACAATCGAATCATATTTTTATCCATTTTAATTCATAGTAACTGCATCGGAGCTGAGTGAATCGATATCAACGATTGCAGGCTCAGATTTAATATACTGAAAAATATGAAAATTGTTTCTGTTTTGTCGCGTTGTTTCAACGAACAAGCATCATCTTCTTCACCTCGTATCGTGACTTTGTGGATAACCTGGCGAAATAGAGACCGCTGCTCGCGGGATTCCCATAATCATCATTGCCGTCCCAGACGCATGAATGATCTCCTGCTGACCTGTGATCGTTGATCAGCGTGCGCACCTCTCGGCCCAATGCATCGAATATTTTCAGACTGATTGTTGCTGACTGCATCAGATGAAACGAAATTCTGGTGGAGGCATTGAACGGATTCGGATAGGCATTCTTCAGTTCGAAAGAGACGGGCTGTTGATGATCACTGTTATTCATGGCGGTATAGTCTTCGAAATGGATCTCCCCGCCTGTTGAAAAAATGGAGTGATTGTTGTACTCAATTTCTACTCCCGTGCGCACAGTGAGCGAGACGCCGCGCGGGACAGTGATGTCGGATCCCAGATAGTATGGGTTGTCTTCAGGTTCCCAGACTGTATCGAGGTCCAGTTCGCCCTCCCAGTAGTTGAAGACAAGATCGAAGGTGCCGTCCGGTTCGATGTCCAGCACAGCGATGTGTGTCCGTCTGATCTGCTTGTTGGGCTCGATCTCGCCATATCCGTTACTGTTGGGATTGGTGTATGGTGTGAATCGTGTGTAACTCACGCCGTCGAACGGATCCGTGCTGTCCGCCATATTGCCATGAGCAGTGTCACAATAGACCGGACACCATCTGGAGTAGAAATCGAGATTATCGCCGCCGCTGATGGGATCCGGGACACTACCCGGGTATCCTCTGTCATGGAACAATCCATCGGCGCATTCCAGATCGACTCTCTTGTGGAATTCATTTTGGTTTCTGACTACGCCGGGACTTTCATCGATGTGCCAGATCAGCACTCCGGTGGGCAGGGATGCGCTGTAAACATCTGTGCCATCGCGATATGAGACAAGGAAATATTCAAATCTTCGCATGCACGGTACACGAAATTTCACCGCCTTGCATGGATTCATGCGAATATTGTATGTCGTTTTCAGTAATGTTTCCACTTCAAGCCAGTTCAGACTTTCCTTGCAGTAGGCCGACAGTGGATAGAGACCCCGGCTGCCGTAGCCTTCTGCCATCAGGCACCATTTTCCCAATCCGGCAGAACAGCCGCAATGGCCTTGAATCGTACTCGGTTTATGTGGGTCGTACAGATCTTGTAAGGTCATATTGTGGCCGTATTCATGCGCGATTATGCCGACCTGATTTTCAAACGCAGACTGATAGTTCTGCATTGTTCCACTATTTGATTTAATTTTCACGGGATCATTCTTTAATGAATCGTCTGTTACATATTCATATGAGAGCTGGAGTTTATCCGTTGGGTTGGATGGATAATGTGCAATAACCAATATTATCATATCAACTATGTTATTACTTTTATATTCACCGGAAGAATTTAAATTATCGTATTTGCTGAAATCGACATCTTTGTCAACCTGTCCAAGTACCGAGTGTAAAAGATTATTTTTAGTTGAAGAAGCGAAATCATGATCGGAGTAAACCCAGCTGGGGTAAACATCTCCCGTGATTCTATGTCTGCTATTCGACTGCGTCAGATAGTAGTGTGTCAGACTGTAAGGTACGGACTCATCGAATATTTTGTCCGACCATGCAGGTAGATCGCCCTGGGGGAAGTCTGCATATGATGCGAAGATCAGAAGCGCATGCACCTCGCCTTCCGTCGGAATGCGGCTTCCAGTGAGTATCAAGCTCTCTTCCTCGTGGGGGATTGCATCGTTGACAGGGAACAGGATAACAGCAGCCAGGATCATCCATACAAAGGTACAAAGTCTGCGTAACATGTCAAATTCCTCCTCTCTTTTCCGGGTACATATTCAAGCATCATTCCGGATGGGGAAGAGGAATTTGATATTAATTTAACTCAAGTGAATACAATAGTTTAAAAATTAATTACCTGTGCGAAATGCCACGTACTATCACCTGAATCCGACAAAAATGTCGAATTTTTTCGACAAGCAAGTGTATTATAGCTCTCATGCGTGGAAAACAGAACTATTTTAGAGCGCAGCATATCAGGATTCTGTAAAAAAAATGCAAATTTCTGAAAATGCATGTTTCGGTTGAAGCGATAGAAATATGGAAAGAAAAAATAGGGTAGAAAATCGACACTATTGTCGAATGCCGAACAGCTTGATCTTGTATCTGATCATGCGTTCAGAAATACCGAGTGCGCGCCCAGCGGCGGATTGATTCCAGTGATTCTCCATCAGCGCTTTGCAGATCTGTTCCCGTTCGTAATCCGCGAGTCGTTCGCTGAGTTTCTTCTCAGAACTGTCTCCGTTATCATCGCCATAAATGTTATGTGCAAACATATCCACCGGTAATCCGGCATGATCGAGTACGCGTGTATCCGGGGCGCTCATGACGACGGCGCGTTCGATCACATTTTCGAGCTCTCTGACGTTGCCAGGCCATGGATAGAGGTTGAGCAGTTTCAGCGCTTTCGAAGATATCGAACGCAAGGATTTGTTGTGGGCTTTGGAGAAATGCGCCAGAAAGTGCTGTGCCAGCAACGTAATGTCATTGCCTCTTTTGCGCAACGGTGGAATGGTCAGTGGCACGACATTCAGTCTGTAATAGAGATCGAGCCGGAACTCCTTTACCCTCACCTTTTCAATCAGGTTGTCTGAGGCAGCGGTAATGATACGTGCATCAATCTTCCTGGACTGGTTGGAACCCAGGGGACGGATCTCGTTCGATTGCAGAGCGCGCAGGAATTTTGCCTGTATCTCAATCGGCATGTTGGTGATTTCATCGAGGAAAAGCGTTCCTCCATTGGCCTCTTCAAAGAGACCGCGCTTATCACGATTTGCACCGGTGAATGCACCACGCACATATCCGAACAGTTCGCTCTCCAGAAGATTCGGAGGCAATGCGCCGCAATCGACAGGGACCAGCGGGCCGTCCTTACGCGGGCTCTCCTCGTGGATGATCCTTGCAAAGAGCTCCTTGCCTGTGCCGCTCTCACCCAGCAGAACGACCCGGCAATCCGTCTCTTTCACATGGTCGATTATGTTGTATACATCCAGCATGACATCGCTTTGGCCAATAACGCCATACCTGGCGTACCTGTCCGCTTGCCCTGCTTTCAGCGAAACATCTATAACGCCTTGCGAATCGACGGCAGCCTTTTGGGCAGACTGCTGCCGGGTTCCCTCCTTAATTTTCGAGCATGCATCTCTCATGTTGCTGCTCACAATCAATATTAAGGATTATTAAAATGTCACGGATTCTTGCATCGAAAATGTAGCATTTTGTTTATAAGCGCATCCTTAAGTTTATTCTATGAGGGACGATGGTCACGAAGAAATACAGTGTAATATGGTAGGGTCTTGGATAGTGATCGGTAGAGAAGGTTACATCGATCCCTACGTTATAAGACAGAATTCATATCAATTTTTCCTGATTTTTGTTAGATTTAAAAAATAATATGTTGTTTTATATTTAGTATTACGATAAAAAAGATGGAAAAGTTCACTTTCTATGTGGTGTGTATGTATTAATTTGTGTTAATGCGATTCCGATGAAGACGACGCACATACCGATAATTGAACGAATATGAAGTATTTCTCTGAAAATGATGTAATCGACGATGATGGCGATGATGGGGGTAATGTAGATGATCAGCGATAGAGTGATCACACTCATTTTTTTGAGAAGATGATAATAGAGTACAAAAGCGAACGCGGATCCGACAAAACCAAGGTATGCAATTGCAAGGATGACCCGCTGACTGAATACGGCCTGACCGATGTCTTCGACGATAATGCCAAAAAGCGAATGGAAGATGATGCCGACGACCATTGGATTGAGCGTCAGGTTGAACGCATTGAGATGTGTGAGGTGTTTTTTTACGATGATGACAGAGCCGGCGCCGCTGGCGGCGGCGACAGTTACAGCCAGCGAAGCAAGAACGACGAGAAGGTTGAATTGCGTCATGGCGACCTGGTCGTAGAATACAATGATGATCCCCAAAAAACCGATAACAAGCCCAGACGTTCTGTTCCATCTCAGCTTTTCATCTTTTAAGAATAGAGCGGACCAGATGGCTGTAAACAGAGGGAATGTGGAGAAGAAAATCGCGGTCACTCCGGCGCTGATATGCTGTTCACCCCAGTAGATCAATCCGTAATCGCACAAATACATGAGAATGGCAGATAGGATCAGAGGCCAGATCGTTTTTCTTGTGATTTGAAATGGTAGCCTTTTCAGTGTAATTATGACGATGAGCATCAATGCGGCGGCGAAAAAACGAATGCTGGCGCCAAAGAAAGGGGGGACGCTGGTCACTGTAATTTTTATGGCCAACCATGTGGTTCCCCAGATGAGGCAGAGAAGTATGAATCCGGCTATCTGCACTTAATTGCTTTTTCTCTGCAAAGGATTTTTCTTTTTATCCGTTTCAAAGAGACTCGGATGCTTGAGATGGAATTCTGTTGCGCTTTGAAATTCTTTTGCCACGGCGATAATAGTTCCTTCGTCGAAAAGATCGCCGACGAGACAAAAGCTGGTCGGTGTTCCATGATCTGAGAATCCGTTGGGAACAACGACGCACGGGTGGCCGGTGAGGTTTGTCAGCAGCAGATTGTTTCCTTCCCAGGAAGGCGCTACATAGAGATCGACCTGACGCATCATCTCCTCCATTTCCTGTATCAACTGATATCTGAGTCTGTTCGCATTGATATATTCTACAGCCGGGATCAGGCGGGCGGCGCGAAATACGTTGGGCCAGGCGTTTTTGATCTGCCTCACGAGGAGGTCGTCTTTGCCGCTGCGCGTCAGTGCATCAAAAGCAGCGGCTGCTTCCGCAGAAAGGATGAATGAGAGGTCATTGGTGTTCAGACCGGGTAACTCGATGGGAATCAGCTGCGCGCCAAGTCCTCTCAATGTTTCCAGTGCCAGGGAATCAGTCTCCCTGAAATCGTAATCTCTGCTAAAATCCGCTTTTAGATAGCCTATTTTCAGATCTGTCAATGATATTACCGGAGAGTAATTGAACGGAAGATCATACACACTCTGATCAATTCCATCCGGGCCGCGAATCGCATCGAATACCATAGCGCAATCCTCAGCGTTTCTGCAGATCGGACCGATTTTGTCCATGGACCAGCTGAGCGCCATGGCGCCATCCCTGCTGACGCGCCCATACGTTGGTCTCAAACCTGTCACTCCGCACACCGTGGAAGGCGATACGATCGATCCCCAGGTCTCGGTGCCGATCGCGAAGGGAACGAGTCCTGCGGAGACAGCCGCGGCAGATCCTGCTGACGATCCGCTGGATCCTTTGTCCGGATCCCATGGATTTCGTGTTTTACCTCCAAACCATACATCGCCCCATGCCAGGGCACCCATGCTGAGTTTGGCAACCAGCACTGCACCGGCAGTTTCCAGCTTCTTTACCACAGCCGCATCTTTATCTATGATCTGGTCTTTATACGGCATCGCTCCCCAGGTTGTTTTGTATGTCTTTGTTGAAAAAAGGTCTTTGATCCCATAGGGTATGCCATGCAACGGACCTCTGTATTGTCCGTCTCGAATTTCTCTGTCCGCACGCATCGCGTGCTCTATCGCCAGCTCCTCAGTCAATGTGATGAGGCATTCGATTTCAGGCCCATATTCTTTCAAACGTTCTATAAAAAAATTTGTAAGCTGAAGGGATGATATCTTTTTGTCTTTTATCAGGTAAGCGAGCTGGCCAACCGAGAAAAAGGCGAGATCTTGTGCATGGTGCGGCAGTGCCGTTTTGCCGTAATCTGAAAATGTAATAGGGCGTTGGTCTTGATCGAACTTTTTATGCATCGAAATGGGATTGAATGCAAGGGCAGGAGGGATGGCGTTGTCCAATTCTACGTTGCGCAGGTTCCGGTAATTCAGACGCCTCTCCTCCAATTCTTCGATCATGGAATCCCGTTCAGCATCAGTAAACGTCAAATCGAGGAGTATCTCGGCGTTGCGAATTTTATCTTTTGTGATGTTAGCACTTTGTTCGCAGCTTGAGATGAGAAGGATCGTGCTCATGAGAATGAGACAATGATGGAATGTTATGAAGAATGTCCTTTTCAATGACTGATCTCTCCGAGCCAGATATCGCTCTCGTGTTTCTGTCTCATAAAATAGAGGTGGATCCCATCCGTTGCCAGAGAAGCTAATGGCGCTCCCTCAATATCCCTGCCCGTGAAATCCAAAACTTTGTGTACCGCTCCGCTCTTAACATTCACGTTCCAGATTTTTCGACCCGGATTTTCAGCCCTCGGATCATGTGTGAAAAAGATCGATTTGCCATCGATGGCCCAGGTATGTCCAATTATGGTGGTCGATTGGATATGTGTGAGCTGTCGTTCTTCCATAGTATGTGGATTGAGAACGTATATTTCCCACGTACCGGTACGATTGCTGATAAATGCGATATCATGACTTATTCGGCTATAGCTTGGATAGTGGTCTTTCGCTTTGTTCATGGTCAGTTGCCGCAATGTTCCGTCATCCAGATGCTGCAACCAGATATCCTGATTTCCGCTTTGATCTGAAGCAAAGACGATATTTGAACCATCGGGTGCCCAGGATGGATAATATTCATTGTGCGATGTTTGTGTGATCTGCCGTACCGATTCATCCCTCACAGATATTGTGTAAATATCGCTGTTACCATTCTTATAAAAATGAAACGCGATGGTGCTGTCATCCGGTGACCATCTAGGATTCACTGCATCCATATTTTCAGGAGATATCCTCCTCATGTATTTCCCGTCTATATCCATGATCCATATACAATGTCTTCCGCTGCGAGTCGAATTGAACGCCAAGTAATTGTTATCATGGGATATGCTTAGATGATCCTTATACTGATTTTCTGAAGTAATTTGCCTCGCTTGTTCGATGTTGCAAACGCCGGAAAATTCAGCCGGGATCGCGTAGATGTCGCAGTGCTTTTTGCCTCTCGAATAGGTGATTATTGACAAATCCTTTGATAAGGAAAAATCATAAATATCGAGTCCGGATGTGAGGGGGCTGTATTGCTCTCTTGAATGTCCCTGATGATCTACATCTATCCACCAGATATCCCGCGTGCCCTTTCGATTCAATTTAAAGAATATTTTTTGTGCATCTTTCAGCCAGACCGGAGTATAGTATAAATCGGGCGTAGAAGTCACTTGAACCGGTGCACTGTTGTCGAGTCGTTTGACGTAAATGAAACGGCTTGAATATTCTCCAGCCGTATAAACGATGTGCTCTCCATCTGCTGCCCAGCTATGATCCAGACAGCTAGTGGGAAGTTCGATTCTATCCCGTTTACCACCAGAGACCGGGACAGTGTATAAAATACCCTCTGCAGCAAATGATATCAGAGATCCATCCGGAGCCCAGCTGATGGATCTAACTTCGGATTGAGAAATCACTTTTCTCGGCGCGCCACCTTGACCGGATATCGTATAGATACCATAGCCGTCACACCTAGAAAAAAAAGCAATTGAACTGCCATCAGGCGACCAGGCCGGGACTCCGTCATAATCAGTGTTGTCCTCCGTCAGATTTTTTCTTTCTCCTGTAGCCAGCTGGAGTGTCCAGATGTCCATGTTTCCATTTTCATCTGAAACGTATGCGAGGCTTGAGCCGTCCGGCGATATCTGGGGGTCAATCTCAAACACGGTGGTCGTCGTTGTCAGACGATGTGGACTGACAATTTCAAGATCTACATCTTGTAACTGATTCAAGGTGCTTTTCCCATAGAAATTGATCAGAAAGAATAACAATATAAGTATGAATGCCGTGAGTATTGAGTGTCGTTTGATACGCTTCAAACTTTGTGCGCGGTCTCGCTTTCTGCTGCTGGACTCCTCTTTTAATTTATTGAGATCAGCGTAGACTTCATCTGCCGATTGGTATCGGCGGGATTTATCCTTTTCGAGACACTTCAGGATGATTTTTTCAAAAGCCTTTGGAATTGATTTGTTCAACGTCCGGATCGATTCCGGTGTGGACTTCAGAATGGAATAGATGATAGGTTTTTCGTATTCGCCTTTAAACGGCAATTCACCTGTCAAAGCTTCATAAAGTACAACTCCAAATGACCAGATATCTGTCTGTTCATTAACAGGCAGGCCTTGTGCGTGTTCCGGAGACATGTAGGCTAAAGAGCCAACTGTGGTACTGTTTGATGTGAACCCGGCCCTGGTGGCCAGCTTGGCAAGACCGAAATCAACGATCTTGGCGAGATTATCATCAGTCAGCATGATGTTGGAGGACTTGATATCGCGGTGAATGATCCCCTTCTTGTGTGCTGTCTTGATGCCACTGATCATCTGCAGACCCAGATTCAAACCCTCTTCGAAATCAAACACTCGCTTTTCAAGCTGAGATTGGAGAGATTCTCCACTGTAATATGCCAGCACGATGAAGATACGCCCTTCCGGTGTCTCCTTGATTTCGTGTATCGCACAAATATTGGGGTGTTCGAGCGCCGAAATGGCTCTGGCCTCATTGATGAAACGCAGTTTTGCGTCATTGTCTCTGGTCAGCTTGGAATGAAGGAATTTCAATGCGACGATACGCTTGAGCATGATATCTTCGGCTTTGTAGACAATGCCCATGCCACCTTCGCCGATTTTTTCGAGTATTTTGTAGTTATGTATCTTGCGGCCGATCATATTTTAAATACTATTTTGTTTTAATATTCGATCTCTCCAATCCAGATGTTCGCTCATATGATGCTGCTTGATAAAAAAGACAGAGTGCCCATCTGTTGCCAGAGAGCGTATCGGTTCGCCCTGAATATTTGGCCCCTTGAAGGCCAGTATCTTGCGAATTGCATGTGTCGCGAGATCATGAAAACAGTGATCAGTCCGATCATACGCCCCTTCAGTGTCATGGGGACGCTCAAAAGCGAACGGATCGGGAACACCTCATTGTCGACAGTGGTGAGACGGTCGTCTGAATCGAAATCATCGAACACCAACGGTTTTTGATACTTGAGCATCCATCCGGTGAGCTGTGTATTCAGTCGATAGGGTATGATCTCTGAGGTTGAATCGGCCTGTCTGATCATGGTCTGAAAAGGATCTCCCTCTTTTTCTTTGGAGATCAACATGACGGAAGCCTGTTCCACGCGCAGGTGCTTCACGCATTTGTCGACGATCAGCGCGACAATTTTGTCAAGAGAATGCATGGAGCTGATCGCTGTGGCGATCTCATTGAGTATGGACAGCTCCTGAACAGCGCGCTTCAACCTCGCATTTTCGGATTTTAAATGTTCAGTTTGCATCAAGAAATGATATGAACCTCTATACTCACCAGTACAATTGAATCATGATTCGTGATTCTAAATGTAATTCTATAATATACTCTGAAGTTACGATAGAAGCAAGCGGAATTTACCTGGATTTTAAAATTGGATTTTCAGGAAACGGGGGTAATAGACCCGCAGGTCTTTGTAAAGATCCGACAGATTTTTTGAGTTGGTCATATAGGTGACGATGATCTCATTGTCATTTTCCGCAAGTTCCGGGTGTGCCTTTGCAGCATAGCAGAAATAGTCAGAGCTCCAATGGGGATCGGGAAACTCGAAAATCGTTTCGGGATCAGAAAAAGGCCCATAAGGTGTCTCCGACAGACGAATAGAGAGATATTGTCCGGATTTACCGTGATGCGAGATAAGGACATACTTCTGCAAAGCCTGTGAATAGTGAATAGAGAATTCAGTCGTCGAGTTGTCAAAGACGCCGATGGCATCCCTGATCTCTTGCGACCATTTTCCGGCAGGAGAGGATAGATACTCCCAACTGTTGGTATTAATGATGTTCTTCTCTTCGGAAATGTCCACACGGGCGACAATGAATTTCAGGTTTCGAAACCATGAAATACCATCTTTCCTGAAACCGTAAATGTATAAATGCTTGTCGAACCGGGTGACGTATGTGCCGAATGTGCCGAGTCCGCGCCGCCATGGCAGTTCATAGCGTCTCACAATCCACTGATCCGGTGTCTCTTCCGGATTTGATATGAGATAAATTTCTGTTCCAATTTGTCTGAAGCCGAATACCTTTGCAATGTCGGGCTGGATCATTCGCAGCGTGAAAACATAGAGACGGTTCCATAGCAGTGTCGCTGTAAACGGCCAGATAAATCCGGAGCAGGCATCATCTTTGAAAAAGGATCGATGGTCACCACCGCTTTGATCCCAGTAGAAGCGGAGAGGACTCTTTCCCGTGATGAGATTTCCGTGCTGAATGCCAATTGAGTTGTTGATGATTTGGGTGTCTTTCCTGCTGTCGGAGAATGCCTCGCCTTTTACGATCGTATCACCAAACAGCCATAATACGCGGTCGTTTTTCAGAGGAAGACTGAAGGCACAGTCACTTCCCATCCATCCGTTTAATCCAGTGCGGAATGGCCGTTCGAGCTCAGGGATAGGGGAGACATGTAATTGATTCATATGGATATCTCACGTGCGATTGGTGAACGGACTTTATGGCATCGGGTAAAGAAATGCGGGGAGTCATTCCTAATGCTCCCCGCACTGAATGGCAAGTCTATTTTTCAGGGAACCTGAAATTATTGAACACAGGATCAATGCCTGATGCGTTTTTGCCGATCGAGTTAACCGACTCGGGATCAGTGACATAGGTCATTGTGTTGATCGAAATGAGTGTCTCGCCGTTCAATTCAAAGACAGTCCACAATGTTGCGCCAACGTTCGACGGAACATTGTACGTCTTGATCAGATCAGCGCCGCTATACACGGAAACTTTCGCGCGGGAAGCGGAGAGCGCCTGGCTCGGATTGGATGCATCCGAATAGCGATTCGAGAAATCATGCACGGAATAGCGGTAAACACCGTCAAATTGCTGAGCGATCGTGATGGTCTCGGGCCCGTACTCGTTCGTATCATCATGATCGAGGAAAGTAAATGGTGATTGATCTCTATTACCTTTCTCGCTGTAATAGACATGAAAACGCTCGGCACTTCCGGACAACGGTCCCGTCATGTGACTGTCCAAATCGTTCGGATCATCGCCCCAGGTGAGAACAACACGAATTTCGCCTTCGTTCAGTGGTGGGCTCATCGATGTATTCTGATTCGATCGCGTCTGTCCGCCGACGGCGAGGATCGAGAAGTAAGTGGTCGAGAAATTGGCGTGTGTTGCTTCTGCCGTATAATTACCTCCATTGAGATTCACCTGAAATTCACCGCTGCCATCTGTCGTCGTCGTTGCTTCGACATTGCCGGTGAATACATTGATACCGGCCCTGAATTTGAGCGCGACATTGGGTATGCCTGCTCCGTCCAAAGCGTTCCAGATGGTCCCGCTGACTGTTCCCTGTCCTGAATATGCCGTAGACAGCTGATATATTGATTCAAGCGGGAGTGTTTGACCCGGGTCAATTGTGATGTTATTGTAAGTGATGTCGATGAGTCCTGCTTTCGCAAATTTGAGTGAATAGACACTGCCGGCGGCCAGCGTCAGCTGGTAAGAACCATCGCTTTGCGTCATGGTCTGTGCGACCGGCGTCGTTCCTCCCGGAAGGAAAGCCTGGACATTGACGTCGGCCAGCGGACCGCTTGTAATCGGATCCTGAACGATACCGCTAACTATGCCGGATTGTGCCGCCAGGACTGTCACTTGCTGTGTGGTTGTGCCCGACAATGTATCTGAATCCATCACTTCGAGTTTGATCGTCTTGTCTCCAACCGTGGCGTACTGATGTGTGGCGGTCTTGAATGTGGAAAAATTCGTATCCCAGGTACCGTCGTTTTCCCAGTCCCATCTTACCGTGAGGTTAGTTGAATCCTTCGCGTCGATGGATGCGGACGCGTCGCAGACGAAGACGGTGAGATTGACATAGCCGGTATCGGGCGTTACAGTGAAGGATGCTGTGGGGGCGCCGATAACCTCATCGCCGACATAGTATGGATCCAAAGGATTCGAATGCTTCCTGTTTTCGCACGACGCCGCGATGATGAACAGCGAGGCCAGAGCGAATATGGCAATTGATATAAATGTTTTCAAGTTTTTATTCACGTACATGGTGATCCTCCGTGCGCGTTGAAGTTCTTGTTATTTCTTCTGTTTTGGCCTGTTGAGACTGAGTTGTGCCGAAAGCCCGTAAAAGCCGCGTTTCCCTACAGGTGCGATAGACAATCTATCTCCCGTATTCATCGAATTAACACTCGGCTTGGATAGCTTGTGCAGGATGGCAAATCCAACCAGCGCGCCGCCTATGCCGTAACATAATTGAGATCTTTTATCCAGGCTCTCTGTGTCATCATAATATTTTTTTGCATCTTCCATCGTCTCCGCAGCCTCATAATCCTCGTAGGTTTTATCTGCCTCACTCTGGAAATAGTATCCCAGACCTGCAGCAAGCAATCCCGCACCCAGTGTGCCAACGGAGAAAAAACTACTCTCGCTGGGAGGTTCGAGGAAGTCACGCACAGGTTTCTCTCTGTTCAATATCGCGTACAGGACACCCATTGTGATGAGCGTACCACCCACACCATAACTGATCTGTGATTTTCTGTCCCAGGTTCGGGTGTCTTCGTAAAGTTCAATGGCTTCAAGACTCGTTTGCGCCTGTTCATAGTCGTCGAATGTTTTATTCCCCTGATCGTAAAAATAATAGCCCGCGCCGGCCGCTATCAATCCGGCACCAATAGAGCTGTAAGTGAGAAAGTTGCTCTTTTTACCAACCGCGTACGTGGGCATTCTCAGAAAATCACCCCTGGCAATCTCGTAATTTGGACTTTTAGCCGTAATCTTACCGGCCAGCTTGCCTTTGATCTCCCGAATCAACTTCACTTTCCCAACCTGTACGATCTCACCATTATCCAGTTTTTTCAAAACAAAATACTCATTGCCCATGATCAGGTTCGGATCATTTTCGAGTATCACGAATTTTGGTGATGTCGCAATTATCGTCTGCGAATGCGCTGAAGAAGCAAATGCCAGGAATAAAAGCAGGACGATGAACTTGTGCGATCTCATTCCATTCTCCTTGTGTATATAAATGCAAACAATACATATAGATAAATGCATGCTTGCTGTTACTGAAATCAATCAATATACAAAAGCAATTACTATGCCATAAGCCTAATGATTACTATAAGTTTATATGTTTTCATAATCCCTTGTGTTTATTACAGTTTCAAATGCCGTTGCTACATTTTCCGGGGGCACGTTTGCCTGCACATTGTGTATCGGAGCGAACACAAAACCACCACCTGGCGCGAAAATGCGCATGCGCATTTCCACATCGTCGCGCACATCATCCGTGCTCCCATCAGGCAGGATATGTTGCGTATCGACACCACCGCCCCAGAATGTGATCGTATCACCGAACTCGTCTTTGAGGACAGATGGATCCATTTTGTTAGCCGAGGTCTGAACAGGATTCAGTATATCAACCCCCGCATCGATCAGATCGGGTATCAGATCGTATATCGATCCGCAACTGTGCAGAAAGACATATAGATCCGAATGCGATTTCACATACTGGTATATTTTCTTATGCCGCGGTTTGATCATCTCCCGATACATATCAGGGGAGAGCTGTGTCGCATGCTGCGTACCGAGATCATCTCCCATCTGAATGACCTGTATGTAATCGCCAACCGCCTGCAGATAGCCCTCGAGATTCTTCAAATGAACCTCGACCATCTTGTCCATGAGGTCTTCGGCAAAACTCTGATTCATCGCCAGATCCATCATGAGATTCGACCACCCCCTGAGCGCTTGTCCGAGTTCCAGAATATTCCCGCCGAAGCCGCCCATGATGGCATAGTCGGTATCTTCGTACAGCCGTCTTGCCCGCTGTTCGAGGTCTTTCAAGTCTTCATCAGTGTACAGATGCCATTGATAAGCCTCTATATCCTTCAGCGTTTTCGCGTTCTCGAGCGTCGGGTTCACGGATTCGAAGTAGAGTACGCCTTCGGGCATACGGGCGACGATACTGCCTTTGTCCCTGATGACCCAGCCATTGTCCTCACGCTCGGGATAGAAAATATCGTGGACATAGCCGCGTGAACCGTCCGGAAGAGTCCATTCCCGCCATGCGTCGCTTGTCTGCCCCATTGTATTGGCGAGATCGATGACGTCTACTTCGAATCGCTGCAATAGTGGCTCCTCGACCTCAGCCAGCTGTTGTCCGATATCATAGACTCTCGTCTCTCCACCGCTGATTCCCAGATGTGTCTTCAGCGCGTTATAGGCGATCGCCATGATGCCGGTCGATCGCATGGCGCCGAAATCGATGGGAACCTTGTCCGGTTCTTCATGCCGCAGTGTCGTCAATACGCGTTCTCGCGAGGTCATTTTTTTAACTCCATTTCTTCAATGATATACTGCATTTCCGAGAACTTTTCTGTGATGAAAAGCACATATCGTGTATCTACACTGATTGTTCGCTGCAATTCGGGGATAATGTAATAGTCTCCGATGACACTTTCATAAGTCATGTCGAAAATAATGCCGACCTGCTCGCCCTTTGCATTGATAGTTGGCGATCCCGAATTACCACCTGTCACATTGGTCGTGTTCAGGAAACAGGCGGGAACATCTTTCAGATCCGGATCAGCGTAATGTCCGAAATCCCCTGATGCATGGAGCTGCTTCAGTTTGTCCGGAACGCGGAAAGGAAACTCGCCGGTATCTTTTTCAATGACGCCGCCAAGTGTGGTGAGTGGTGCGTACCGAACGGCGTCTCTCGGCGAATATCCACTGACTGTGCCGGAGGTGAATCGTATTGTGCTGTTCGCGTCCGGCGCCAGGAGCCCGTCTGTTTTCCGGAGAAGCTGTTCCAAATAAATTTTCTTGAGGTCTCTTTTCTCCTGAGCGATCAGTTCACTCTCTTCCCGAAGCGTTTTCAATTCATTCTCGAGATCAAAAGCCAGGTCGATCAGAGGATCGTTCAGCGCCAGTAATTCATTCAGTGATTTATCCAGCAGAGAAAGTCTGTATTGAACATCCATCAATCTGGTGTTCGAATAGAGTCGATCCGCCAGTTGTGATGTTGTCTGCACCCCATGTCTGTTGAATGCCTTTTGCAGAAATTCGGGTTTTGCCGTACGATTCTCCTGGATGATGTCGTCGAACTGCCTGACGAGTAGAGCCTTGTCAACTTCAGGAACGTAACTTCTATCCGCGATCCTGACACGCAGCTTTAGTCTGTCCCAGTTCCTCTCCTGATATTCAGGTTCTCTCTCCTCATCCGTTTTTTCTTTCTCAGTCGCGAAGCGGACCAGCAGATGGGCCTGGGAGAGCATTGCGCTTCCTGCGTAGCGGTAGACCAGGTCATCGAGACGTCTTTCCCGCCAGTAGAATTCCGCGTACGTCCCGGTGAATTCCTGGATCCTGCCCAATATGCCTTTGTCAGATTGAGATACGCCCGGCTGAGCATCGAGCCACTCCTGAAAGACTGCCTCGGTATGCTTTTTCTTGTCGAGAATGTCATACTCGCGAAACCCATCGAGTTTCCCCTGATAGTTTTTCATCGCATTGTTCAGGCCTTTTAGACGGCCGGCATATTTGATCTCGATGTTTTTATCCTTGCTGCTGACATTTTCAAGAAATTGAATCTGATCAGCAATTCCTGAAATTCTCTTCGTGAACCGGTCGATTTCAAAAAGAAGTTCCGAGTGCGTATAGTTACGGTATGTTCTTCCCGGATACCCGATCACGAATGTGAAATCATTTTCTTTAACACCTTCCCTGGCAATTCGAAGGAAGGATTTTGGTTTGTACGGGATATTGTCCTTTTGATATGCGACGCCCAAATTCTCCGGTGACACATAGGCCCGCAAGAATGTGAAATCGCAGGTATGTCTTGGCCACATCCAGTTGTCGATATCACCGCCGAAATTACCAAGATCCCTTGGCGGAGCGTATACGAGCCGAATGTCATTCAGTCGCTTGAAACGATAGAGGTAATATCGATTGCCGCTGTACATCGAGGCGACACGGGCGCGGATGTCCGGACCGGATTTTTCGGCCTCAGCGATGAGCGCCTTTTCGGTCTGTTCGATGAGATCATACCTTTCCCGCAGCGACATATCCGCTGTCAGTTTTCTTTCAAATCTGTCAGTAACGTCCTCATATCCCAGGAGCACATCGGCAATGTAGCCCTCGGCGGGAATTTCCTCGCCGCGTTGCATTGCTTTGAATCCGTGAGTAATGTAGTCGTTCTCCGTGGTCGATGCCCTCTGCAGCGCGCTGAATGCCACATGGTGATTCGTCAGGATGAGCCCGTTTTTGCTCACGAATTCTCCGGTGCCGCCACCAAGATGCACCACCGCGCTCATAAGCCCTGTACCGTCGGTTTTGTAGAGCTCGCCGGGATCCATCTCCAGGCCCTGCGACTGCAATTGCAGCAGTTCCATTTGATGCGGCATCCACATACCCTCATCGCAACTGCCATCATGATTCAGTGAAACTGTGAGCAGAATGATCAGGATAACAGAATATAATTTACGCATGTTCACCTCATTATTTCACCAGCGCCATCTTCTTGATCGATGAGTAAGCACCGGATTCCAGTTTGTAGTAATAGACGCCCGATTTCAGTTGACCGGCGTCGAAAGCCACACGATGTTGTCCAGCCCCGAGAGCGCCGTCCACCAGTCTGCTCACCTCTTCGCCGAGGACGTTGTAGACTGTCAAAGTCGTGTGCTCAGCGGTCGGAATGGTGAAATGTATAGATGTGACCGGATTGAAAGGATTCGGGTAATTCTGTTCCAGCCCATATTCATGCGGTATTGCCCGGACCGTCTCAATATCTGTGCCACCACTGACCGTCACTGGATTGTCCAGACTCAATCCGTACCAGATGATACCGTTCGGATCCTGAATTTCACTGGCCGAGCTCGAGACGAAGTATCCGAGATTGTATGTGCTGTCCTTTTGTCCGACGATCAATTCAATGGTTCCGTCGATGAAAGAAGTGTCGAATTCAACGGTGTAAGCCTCCTCGGATTGATATACTACCCATTGCATCGCAGGTCCGCTCGGGAAATGAAATTCAAGCGAATCTGTCCAGAAGTCCTGGACGCCCGGCTCCCAGTCGGAGCTGTCCGGGTGCAGGAACATGCATTCACCGGCACCGAGCTCTCCGTCGTATTTCACCGAGACCACAACCCAGTCATTGGGAATCAGCATGCCGAATATCCCGTAATGCGGATTTACGTCTTTGTAGAGTGTGTGGTATTCAATCGTGACAGTGATCGTTTCACCGGCTGTCACGGAAGAAGGCTGTTCAACCAGCGTAATGACACAGGCACTCAGTAATGGCAGCAGAGTCGCCAGAGCAATCACAATGTACAGTTTCGTGGAACCAATTTTCATGATAACCTCCTGTGGTTAAGGTGAATCCGTGATAATAAACAGATGACAGCCAGCATTTATTCCTGGTGCATCTGCATAAAATTATGAAATTTATTCTCTATAATCAAGTGAAATATGAATGTGCGATGCTTTGGTTTATCGCACGGGTTTTTATCGATAACCAAGCCGGATTAGGGCTTTTAAAAACGTTCAAACAGTCTCGATTAACCCAAATCAGCAGCGCCTTTCCATAGGTCGAACGCTTCTTCCCATGTCCAACCCGTATCGTGTAAGGGTATCTCATTCATTTTCAGCTTGCCTGAGTCGATCATGGACAATGTTTCGTCCCAGGTTTTAATGCCGCTGACAGCGTCGAGTTCATGCAGGTTTTGAAATCCGACACAATTGGCGACCTTGAGCGCTTTTTCGATCGGCAAACCCTTCATGTACGCGGTGAGGAAACCCGCGATGGAAGAGTCCCCGGATCCTGTGGCGCTGGCGATTTTGGCGACCTGAAACGCCGGGCACCATAATTCACGATTGGACCAGTTGTTCAGGTCTTTCGGCGGATGCGAAAGCGAACCATCATGGAGACTCGACGTCAGGATGTAATATCCGCGATACGATGCCTTCAGCGCGACGATCTTGCATCCCATCTCGATGCATTGCGCGGCAAGCCGGCTGTATTCGCATGGATCGATGAAATCAATAATGTCCTTGCTGCCGGCCTGCGATTTGACGGAAAGGTATTTTTCAGGATCGAGCATGAAGAAGATCTCTTCAATACTTGGCAGAAAAATATCAACGTATGGCAGCACCTTTTCGAGTATCTTTGCCCAGGGTGCCTTGCCGCTCGGACTCTGCGGATCCGGCAGCGCCATATCGAGCGACGTGGTCGCACCGGATGCCTTTGCTCTCTCGAAAATACGACGCAGCTCTTCCCCTTCGTTCGTATAAC
>JAZBPW010000069.1:0-12844 GCA_036351795.1 Candidatus Zhuqueibacterota bacterium
CAAGCGGGTACGGCAGATCGCAGACGATATCATCTTTTGTGACCGGAGTTTGTGACCGTGTGATCGATGTTGGACCTGTGAAAAATATGAAATCGATTCGGTAGACATAGGAACATATCGACGCACTGACGATACCGTCAAAGTCGCTATGCGTAATAATGGATTTATACATGGCCCAAAGATACTAAACAGACGCAATATAGTCAACTTTTTTATTGACATTTTCGGCCAAGTGGCTTATCTTATGATCTGATTATGGACGCATTCGACAGTATCGCAATTCTGATCACGCTGGCTGCGCTATTCAGTTACATCAATTTCAAGTTCATTCGTTTTCCCAGGACGGTTGCACTGATGCTCATATCACTGCTGACGGCGTCTTTTGTCATTATTCTGGGCAAGATATTTCCAGTGATCTGTGCGCAAGCCCAACTGTTTGTGAAGAGTATCGACTTTAACAAAGCGCTGATGGAGGGCATGCTCAGTTTTCTTCTGTTCGGCGGTGCACTTCATGTCGATGTGAACGATTTGCTGGAAAACAAGCTTGAGATCATTATCTTCGCCACTTTTGGCGTGCTCAGCTCGACTTTCATCGTCGGTGCCCTGTTTTACATCCTGCCCGGACTCAACATACCATTTATATACTGTCTTCTTTTCGGCGCGTTGATCTCACCAACGGATCCTGTCGCGGTTTTGAGTATACTGAAACATGTTTCCGGCAGCGACCGGTTGAAGGTAAAGATTGCGGGCGAATCCCTGTTCAACGACGGTATCAGTGTGGTCTTGTTCATCACACTGCTCAATCTCGCTTTCGGAGATCATGATAGTTCAACCTCAGTGGTTATTGCTTTTTTTCTGGAGGAGGCGCTGGGTGGCGTCATTTTCGGATTCTTCATAGGCTGGATAGCGTACACACTTCTGAAAAGCGTGGATGACTATCTTGTCGAAATCCTGATCACGCTCTCCCTGGTCACCGGCGGATATGCTCTGGCATCCGAGCTGCACGTGTCCGGTCCGATTGCGATGGTCATCTGCGGTCTATTTATCGGAAATCAGGGACGGCTTTTCGCCATGTCGGACAATACTCGGCAGCATCTCGATACGTTCTGGGAGCTTATCGACTGGATCTTGAACGCCGTTCTATTCGTTCTGATCGGACTCGAAGTACTGATTCTCACATTTTCCGGACAATACCTGCTTGCGGGTTTGGCGGCGATTCCCATCGCGATCCTGGCGAGATTTCTCAGCATCGGAATCCCGATCAGTCTTTTGAAGATACGCCGGAATTACAGCCGGCATGCCATCAAGATATTGACATGGGGAGGATTACGCGGCGGGATTTCGGTGGCGCTGGCATTGTCGTTACCCCTTTTCAAGCACAGGGAAATTATCGTCGCCATGACATACGCCGTCGTCGTCTTTTCTATTCTCGTACAAGGACTCACAATTAAATATCTGGTGAAGGAATAAGATGTCGAAAATCATTATTGGAATCCATGGACTCGGTAACAAGCCACCCAAAAGAGTACTGAAAAAATGGTGGAAAAAGGCCATTCGTGAAGGATTTGACAATATCGAACGACCGAGGAAATTTTTCAAATTCAAACTGGTTTACTGGGCGCATTACCTGCATCCCGAACCTCTGGATCCGGCAATCACGGACAAGAAGGATCCGCTTTACGTCGAATACCCCTATCTTCCGGGCGATAATGAAAGACGCAAAAAACCGAGTAGACTCCGTCGCAAAATCCTTGATTACCTGGAAAAGCAGATGGATAAAATCTTTCTGAATGATGACTACACGATCAATTTCAGCGCTATCAGCGATATGATCATCCATCGATATTTCAAAGATCTGGAAATATACTTTTCGTCAGCGCCTTACGACGCGACCAAACCGGACGTGCTTGTGAAGGACGTCATCCGTAACGAGTTGATCCGTATTTTGAGGAAATACCGCCGCAAAGAGATCTTGCTCATCGGACATTCGATGGGATCTATCATTGCTTATGATGTGCTCAATTCAACGAATACAAGAGTTAAGGTGAATACATTCGTGACGATAGGATCACCTCTCGGGCTGCCGGTGGTCATCAGCAAGATCGTTCCGGGAAAAAGCGTTGTTCCCGGACAGGAAACAGAGGTGCGAGCCCCTGAAAACGTGTACAACAAGTGGTACAACCTCTCTGATCTGGAGGATAGAGTCGCCATCGACTACAATCTGGCCGGCGATTACGCACCAAATTCACATAACGTCATGGTCGAAGACAGCATTGTGGTGAACGACTATGAGCGGGAGGGCAACAAGAACCCGCACAAGTCATATGGATACCTCAGAACTCCGGAACTGGCAGAAGTGCTCGATGCGTTTCTAGATCATGGACGGAGTAAATTCCACATTCGGATTCTGAAGTTCATCAATCGGCTTTTCTCTTTCAAACTGCCTAAAATTCAGATAAAAATTGATCGTAAAAAATAATATATTGGAGCATAAATGAATCGTGGTGAAATGATCGCACGCCTTGAAAGCCCCAAAGACCTTTGGGATTTCATTATCATTGGCGGTGGTGCGACTGGTGTCGGCACTGCCATAGAAGCCGCCTCACGTGGCCATAAAACCTTGCTTCTGGAGCAGAAGGACTTTGGACAGGGCACTTCCAGCAGAAGCACAAAGCTGGTTCACGGCGGTGTTCGCTATCTGCAGCAGGGCAATATTTCTCTGGTGCTGGAAGCACTGAAGGAACGTGGTTTACTTCTGCAGAATGCACCTCATCTTGTTCACAATCTCCCTTTCATTGTACCGAATTACGACTGGTGGGAAAGCCCGTTTTACGGAATCGGTCTCAAACTCTATGATGTCCTGGCCGGCAAACATGGTTTCGGCGATTCAAAGCTTCTCTCCAAGGGGAAAACACTGGAGCACATTCCAACGATTGAACAGGAAGGACTGCGCGGTGGTGTGATCTATTACGATGGACAATTCGATGACGCCAGGCTGGTGATCGATATGGCCCAGACCGCATACGAGCAAGGCGCCGCACTGGTGAACTATATGAAAGTGGAGAGTCTGATTAAAAAAAATCAATTGGTCAGTGGCGTCATTGCCATCGATAGTGAGACAGGGAAGGAGTATGAACTCCAGGCGAAGGCTGTGATCAACGCGACAGGCGTTTTCGCCGATGCAGTACGCAAGATGGACGATGCCGGTGCACGCGATATGATCGTGCCCAGCCAGGGCGTTCACATCATCCTCGACCGCTCTTTCCTGCCCGGGGACAGCGCGATCATGGTTCCCCACACCGATGACGGTCGCGTGCTGTTCGCCATTCCCTGGCACGATCGCGTGATCGTAGGTACGACGGATACGAAGGTCGAAGCGCCCTCACTGGAGCCCGTACCTTTACCAGAGGAGATCGATTTCCTGCTCGAGCATACGGCCCGATATCTTACAAAGGATCCTGTGCCGGAGGATGTGCTCAGTATATTTGCGGGACTCCGCCCCCTCGTGAGTTTTGGAGAAGATGAGAATACAGCGGCGATCTCACGTGACCACACGCTGCACATCTCAGGCAGCGGGTTGGTCACGATCACTGGCGGAAAGTGGACGACATACAGGCGGATGGCCCAGGATACCGTGGATCAGGCCACTATTGTTGCACAACTCGACGCCAGACCGTCAATCTCAGAACACCTGCAGATACACGGATATCATCAGCACGCCGACCAGTTCGGACCATTCAGCCTGTATGGATCCGATGCACCGGAGATCAAGGATTTGATCCGTCAGGACAGGAAATACAGTGAAAAGCTGCATCCGAAACTCAAGGCAGTGGTCGGTGAGCTCGTCTGGTCTGTCCGGAACGAAATGACCAGGACTGTTGAAGATTTCCTGTCGCGTCGTACGCGCTCATTATTGCTGGATGCCAGGGCAAGCAGCGAAGCCGCACCTCGCGTCGCGGAGATCATGTCGAAAGAGCTGGGCAGAAAACGTACCTGGAAGAAGGAACAGATTCAGGACTACACAACACTCGCGGAAAAATATAGACTCACATAATGGCATTTGAATATCAGAATACAAAGCGATTCTTCGCTCAGATGATGGATGAGAGCAAAGGTCTCGCGCTTCGGGAACTCGCCCGTCTGGGCGCACAGAATACTGAGATGGCAAAACGCGGCATCTATTTCGAGGCAGACCATGCGGCGTTATATCGCATTAGCTACGCGTCACGATTCATCTCGAGGGTTCATGCGCCGCTAATCTCTTTTCCCTGCCACAGCACAAACTACCTCTACAAGAAGGCCGGTGAACTCCCCTGGGCGGCCATTTTTTCCGTGAAGCATACTTTCGCGATTTTTTCCAATGTCTCCAACAGCAAGATTACGCATTCCAAGTATGCCGCGCTTGTACTGAAGGACGCTATCGTGGACAGGTTCAGAAAACATTTCGGCAAGCGTCCGAGTATCGACAGGATCGATCCGGATGTGTTCATAAACCTGCATATCAATCACAATCACGCGACGATCAGTCTTGAAACCACTGGTGGATCGCTGCACAGACGCGGTTACCGCAAGGAATCCCTCGAAGCGCCGATGCAGGAAACAGTCGCCGCAGCTGTAATCCAGTTTTCACAGTGGGACGGCAAAATGCCGCTATACGATCCAATGTGCGGCACCGGCACCCTGTTATGCGAAGCGCTCATGTCCTACTGCCGCATACCTCCCGGATATCTAAGAGCGAAATTCGGTTTCCAGCACCTGCCTGATTACGATGATCAGCTCTGGCAACGGACGAAAAATGAGCTGGATGCCAGGATACGGGAGCTGCCCGCAGGACTGCTTTTCGGCAGCGACATTGCGCAGGAAGCCATCGACGCCTCGAATATTAACCTGAAACAGCTTCCAACAGGCGCGAACGTCACACTTGAACGTCGTGATATCAGGGAGATCACCGGCATGCATGATGCAATAGTGGTCATGAATCCGCCTTATGGTGTCCGTATGGGAAGCCCTGGTGATATCGGTGTTTTGTACGAACATATCCAGGACTTTCTTCGCACTCACTGCTCGAATGTGGAGGCATACATCTATTTCGGCAACAGATCTCACATCAGAAAAGTCAATATAAAACCTGTCTGGAAAAAGCCGCTCAAGAATGGCGGTCTGGACGGACGCCTCGTGAAATATGTGATCCCCTGACCAATGATCTCATTGATCCTGACAATTCTCTGCTCCACCTGCATTGCCCTCATACTGAAGAGCAATGCCACGCGCAAAGGGCATCCGGTAGTCCTCCTTTTCGGAAACTATTTTGTTGCCGCCATGATCAGTCTCATTTTTCTTCTGACGGCGGATAATGTCAAATATGCAATGGTGACATTTGTTTTTGCGGCGATATTGGCGATCCTGTTCGTGACATCCTTTTTTCTCTTCGCAAAGGCGGTAGAGTCTGCCGGCGCAGCGTTGTCGCAAACCAGCTCCCGATTGTCCGTTGTCGTCCCGGTCATGCTTTCCATCTTCCTGCTTCAAGAAACGCCCTCCAGCTTTCAAATCGCGGGTATATTTCTAGCGATTGTCACGATATTCCAATTTTATCTCTCGATCAGAAGTGAAAAGACAGACCGGATCAACGTGCTGGTATCGCTCTATCTTATTGGGCTGCTGCTCGGAATCGGTATCGCTGATTTCAGTATGAAAGTGTTCAATGTCTGGCGGCCTTATGCCGAAAAGCCCTTTTTCCTGTTTACCATCTTTGCCTTTGCCGCACTATACACCGGATCCATCATCCTGTTCACGCGTATCCGCATCAACAGACGTACATTGACGCTCGGCGCGGCGCTTGGGGTACCAAACGTATTCAGTACGTTCTTTCTTCTCATTGCACTCAGACAGCTACCCGCGATCGTCGTCTATCCTGCCGTCAATATCGGCATCATCGTATTAACTGCCATCATCGCCACGCTATTCTGGCGTGAAAGGATGAACGCCTATAGCCTGTTCGGCCTGGTCTGCGGGCTTCTCTCAATTTTACTGCTGAATTTTTAGGGAAGTGAATTCGGTTTGAGTAAATTTCGAGCTACTTGTCAACACGATGCCGGATCAACGTCATCTTTTTTCGTTCGACATACTGATCATCGAGTTTCAGCTCGTACAGGTAGACACCGCTCGATACCCGGCCACCATGCGCATCTCTGCCATCCCAGTTGATCTCGTGTAGCCTGTTGAATCGAATGCCGTCGATCAATCTGACAACGCGTTGGCCCAGAACATTGTAGATGGTCAGTGACACATCTCCCTTGACCGGCAGAGCGAATTGTATCGTCGTATTCTCAGCGAAAGGATTGGGATAATTCTGATAAAGCGTCATTGGTTTATACAGGTTTTTCAACCTTAAAAACTTCAGCACCCGCCCATGATGATCGATCACCAGATCGTTGATCATATCGTCTGCTTCCAGTAAAAAGGTCTGAATTTCGAGACTGTCCCACAAAACGATATCGAGCTCTCCACCATCCGTGCGCAGCCGGATGTCCAGCGGCATCTTGAACAGACCTGTGTTTGTCTGAGTCTGTTCGATGGTCAGTTCGATGGATTTCATGGATTCATCGATGTAATCCCAGCTGTATGTATACAGAGGGCGGAACGATCCATAGACCCACTGATCGAAAAACCAGTCTAATGACTTGCCATAAAACGATTCACAGATATTCTGAAAGTCACGCGTATTCGCGTTGCCATAGGCGAATGTCTTCGCGTACCGCACAAGCGCGTCGAAAAAAGAGGACTCTCCCATCACGTAGCGAAGCATGTGCAGCACCCATGCGCCCTTATCATATACGGTGTAGCTGAAGAGCGAATTGATGCTGGTCGAATCGGTGACATAGACCGATGTCGGAAAGTACCCGCGATCCAGGGCTTTCATATAGTCTTCGAGAGCCTGATTCCCGCCGGTATGCTCGAACCAGAGGGCTTCTGAGTATGTGGCAAACCCTTCATTCAGCCAGATATGCGACCAGTCGCGTATCGTCACCAGATCACCAAACCATTGATGCGCCAGCTCGTGCGCGTTGATGTAATCGAAGCGGTTATCCCCGGTGATGAGATTCGCGCCATAACTCGTACATGTTTGATGCTCCATGGCACCGCCCCATGGGAATTCAGCCATACCGTATTTCTCATTCAGGAATGGATACTGCCCGTATATAGATGAAAAGAATGAAATCATGTCCACGGTCACGCTGAAATCCTGCTTCGCGGCTTCAAAATGTTCAGGATAGACATAATAGCGGACCTCCATGGAATCCGTGTCAGAATAGCGATAATAGTCGGAAAATTCGACGTAGTTCGTCATTGCAACGGAGACCAGATATGTGCTTATTGGATAGCGTTCCACCCATCTGTAGGTGCTGCTACCGTCCCCATTATCAGCAATCGATTCCAGCGTCCCGTTCGATGCGACCACGTATTCCTGTGGTACGGTGACCGCAATATCTACCGAATCCGCCTTGTCGGCGGGATCATCTTTGCACGGCCACCAGGCCGGTGCGCCAAAAGGTTCGCTGAGCGTCGAGATGATCGGGAAACCATCATGAAAATCGAATCGGAATGGCGCAAAACCGCCAGCTTGCACCGGCTGTCCGTGATAATGGATTGTGAAAGAAAACCCGGAATCCTGCTCAATGGCATCGCTCAGATATACGATCAATTCATCGTCGTCATGAATATGCGTGATTTTTCCCAAGTCGCTTGTCACCGAATCGACGATCATTTTATCGTACAGATCGAGACGGACCTCCTGAAAGCCATCCTTTCCCGATATCGCTGTCATGGAGACGCTGCCGGCAATCTGCTGAATGTCCGGAAATACGCGCAACGACAAGCCATACCAGATAACGTCATAAGGCCGTTCCTGATCATTCAGAAACCGGGTAAGCGCGTTATCAGATCCGGATACATGTCTGTACGATTCCAGTTTGCGGACACTGCTCCTGTGAATTTGTCCATCCGCAGCAGAAGCGGCGCACAACAGAATCAGGAGCACGCCAAAGATGATCTTATTATGTAAATTGCGCACCATATCAATTCAGTATATTTTTAAAAGCATCCTGTAGTTTTGTATACAGAAACGGATATTCCAGATCCAGCAATCGACCGGGACGTGCCCGCTGACCGCTCAGAATCATTTCTTCTGCCATATCGCCCATTATCATTTTCAAAGCGAAGCCCGGAATGGGAAGATATGACGGTCTGTGCATGATCTCCCCAAGTGTTTTGAAAAACGTCTTTCCATCGACGGGATTGGGAGAGCAGATATTGATAATGTGCGCCGCCTTTGGATTTTCTATGAGAAACTGTATCGTCCCGACCACATCCTGCAGATGTATCCACGACATCCACTGCCGTCCGTTGCCGAAATGCCCGCCGGCATACATCTTGAAAGGCAGCAGGACGCGCTCCATGAAGCCGCCGCCATCGCCGAGCACGAGTCCAATGCGCGCAATGACCAGACGAACGCCGATCGATTCTGTTTCACCAACCGACTCTTCCCAGAGCTTTGCAATCCCTGCCAGAAATCCCTGTCCTGCCGGAGCGCTTTCATCCACAACCTTCTCACCGCTGTCTCCATAGTACCCGATGCCCGAGGCCTGGACGAGTACTTTGGGTTTGTGCTTTACGCGACGGAGCGCGTCGATGACAGCGGCACCTGCATTGATACGGCTCTCCAGAATTGCGCGTTTTTTCTTCTTCGTCCATAACGTTCCGATATTCTCACCCGCAAGATTCACGATGGCGACAGCATTCTCCGCGTATTCGGCCCAGCCATTCCCGGTTTTTCCATCCCAAAGCACATATTTTACCCCGCCGTTGATCTCTCCGACCACAGATTGCGCCGACCGCGACAGAACGATGACCGAGTAGCCGTTATGGTGCAGCATCTTGCTCAAGGCGCTTCCGATGAACCCGCTTCCCCCTGTGATAATAATGCGTCCTGGCATCTCTCCCTCCGTTTATTGTCTATTGTTATACGATGCTCGGCTATCATTGGTTTTATTCGAGCACATTTTTTTTACATCTATGTTTTGAATCTCTCCCAATTCTCATTGAATGCAGGATGGAAATTACTTTCGAATTTGACATTACGAGTGCCGCCCCATCAACCGCCGCATTGTTTTCAACGTCATGGCTGTCAGCCAGCATGAGCGGCTGCCTCTCTTGGCGAAGCTGAATGCCTTCCACTCAGGGATCGTCTTCTCCGAGCGCAGAAATCCCTTACCATCCCACTTGGCAATCAACTGCGCGACATGGTCAGAAAATATCTGACAGTTCCTGTAACGGTAAAATGAGATCGTGCTGACGACATTCAGCAGATCGAATCCATGGTAATGTTGTGGATAGCGGAGTTTGGTGTAAAACTGACCGGCGCTGAAATCGCATGAGGGATAATCCGACCAGGCCGATGACCGGCAGAATTGACCGATCTGACCGATGGCTGGCGCCAGGTTTATCCGGGGCCGCTGAGTAATCCGCGACAGCGCTCCGATGATGGCAAGGTTTGCCGCCGGGCAACTGTTCGCCTGCTCCAGTTTTTCACCAGCCTGTCTCGCAAGGTCGCAGTGCCATCCGCCATCCGGTCTTTGTGTGGTTAAGAGATAATTGACCGCCGCACGAATCGACGGTTTATGATGTGGCTGCAAGACGGCAAGACTCTGAAGCAGATTGGCGGTCAGACATATCGAGGCAACAGGAATTTTACCGGGTCGTCTGTAATCCGCTGTGAATTGTCCATTGGGGAGCTGATAAAGCGCCAATTGGCTTAGCAGAGACTCAATCGACAGAATATCTGAGGTCATTCCCATATCAGCGAAGAATCTCAATATCCAGAAATAAGATCCATATACCCGGAAATCTGCCGGTTTTGAGGCAATGGATGGAATTCCCAGCTTGGGATCTTCCAGTCTTCCCACTAGGCCGCTGATCCGCTCATCTTTCAGTATTTCGCTGATGACGCGTTCGCGCTCTCCCGGGGCGTAATCGTTCGGCCGCATGATTGCCAGACGGGACCATGGTTCTCCTTCTTCGATGATCATTTCCGGAGCAGCGAGGCAAAATTCTCTGATTCGATTTTCTGCTTGACTTTTTTCCATGAGTGTATTAGATTGAATTTCAGTAAAAATATCACAGGGAGAAACATGGAATACGGAACTGTCAAATCATGGGATTCATCCAAGGGCTTTGGCTTCATCATCACCGATGATGATGATGATCTTTTTGTCCACGTCAGTGATCTCGATGCTTCAGTGACAGAAAAAAGGCTGCGCGAGGGCCAGCGGGTCGGCTTCGATATTCGATCCGATTTCAAAGGTGACCGCGCCATTCACGTCAAGATCATGCGCTGACAGATCGTAGCAAAAAAAAACCGCAATCGATGGTAATCGATAACGGTTATATCATGCCCTTGTAGTCTTTATGGACTAGCGCTTCTCATCGATACGCGCCGCTTTACCCTTCAATTTACGAAGATAGAAGAGTTTCGAGCGACGCACCTTACCGGCGCGAAGTCTTTCAATTTTCGTAATGCGCGGTGAGTGCAAAGGGAAGACTCTTTCGACACCGACACCATTGGACACCTTGCGTACCGTGAATGTCGCATTTGTGCCACTTCCGCGTTTTTGAAGAACAACGCCCTGAAATACCTGGACTCTCTCCTTATCTCCCTCAATGACTTTCAAGTGGATTGCCACCGTGTCGCCCGGCAGGAATTTCGGTATATCTTCCTTCATGGCATTTTTTTCTACTGTATCTAACACATTCATTTCATTGACCTCCTGCGTCATCATCACTTCCGTGATCGTTAATCAAATCTTTCCGGCGTTCCAGCGTACGTTCAATCGACTTCTGATTCCGCCATTTATCTATTTCTGCATGATTTCCCGACAACAGTACATCGGGAACCTTCATTCCCTTGTAAACTTCCGGTCTGGTGTAATACGGACAGTCGAGCAATCCGTTGTAAAATGAATCTGAAAATGCTGAATTCAGATCGCTGATCACCCCCGGTATCAATCGCGTTACTGTATCTACGATGATCAGCGCGGGAATTTCACCTCCAGTCAGCACATAGTCTCCGACGGAGATCTCCCGCATTTTCCAGTACTCCCGCACACGTTCGTCCACACCCTTGTAATGGCCGCACAGCAGTACGATATGATCGAATTCGACCATTTCATTCGCCATGCTCTGATTGTATTGCTGCCCCTGGGGCGTCAAGAAGATGTACTCACTGCGTGTGTCAACGGGTATATTCCTCGACACATGATCGAGACATCTGAATATCGGATCGGGTTTGAGAATCATCCCCGGACCGCCACCATACGGATAGTCGTCCACCTGATGGTGTTTATCCGTTGCGAAGTCCCTGAGATTATATAGCTCGATCTCCAGAAGTTGCTTTTCCTGAGCCCGTTTCAATATGCTTTCGCGAAAAGGACCATCGAACAGCTCAGGAAATACCGTAATGATATGAAACTTCATCTTAATCCAACAGTCCGTCCAACGGATTGATGATCACTTCCTTTTTGGAGAGATCGATCGATATAATCACATCTTTGATCGCCGGGATCAGAAACTCTTTTTTCTCCCCGGAAACGACATAAACGTCATTGGCCGGGAGTTCCATCACATCGGTCAACTTTCCGATGTGCACACCCTCTTTGGTCTTTACACTCAATCCAATGAGATCAAATATAAAGAATTCATCTTCAGCCAATGGAGCAAGATCGTCCAATGGGCGTTCGAGCAAGGCACCTTTCAATCGCTCAGCTGATGTGCGATCGTCGATGCCCTCGAACTTCAGAATATATTGCGAATGAGCAGTCCTGGAACGCTCGATGTCCCTAAACCGCCGATCGCCATTGAAGTTCACATATACTGACTTCAGATTATCGTACTGACCGGGCACATCTGTCAATGGCCGTATCCGGACATCTCCCTTGATCCCGTGCGCTCCGACAATCGCGCCAATCACGATATATTCTGAAGCATTGGACACTCTACTATTCTAATATCTCAAGCACTGCGCGTTTCCCCCGCTTCGCAGAAGCCGCCGCAAGAATAATTCTGATGGATTTCGCTGTCTGGCCTCGTTTTCCGATGACTTTTCCAAGATCACCTTCACCGACACGCAATTCGTAGACAATGGTACGCTCGCCGTCGATTTCAGTCACCTTCACTTCATCCGGTTTATCAACCAGGTTCTTTGCGATCATCTCAATGAATTCCTTCATAGCCGGTCCTCCTTGCTTCTTTTACAGAAGTTAGTCTCAGTTACCAGTGATTAGAATAATACCAAGAATCGTTCTGCTCCATCACCTCCAGTAAAGACTATTCCTTCTCTTTTTTCTCTTCAGCCTCAGCTTGAGCCGGCTTCGCCTCATCAGCCTCTTCCGGTGTCTCTGCTTGATCCTCCGCCTTTTCCGGTGCGGATTCTTCTTTCAAAGATTCATCGGAGGTCTCTTCTGCTGCTGCGGATTCCTCCGCAGTCTTCTCCTCAGCAGGTGCCTCGGCTTCCGGTTGAGCGTCAGCTACCGGCAGCTCTTCAACCGGTGCACTCTCAACCGCATCTGCCGCGACATCACTCTTTTCCGCGGCTTCAGTTTTTTCTTTATC
The DNA here is from genome assembly GCA_036351795.1 of Candidatus Zhuqueibacterota bacterium. Lineage (GTDB taxonomy): Bacteria > Zhuqueibacterota > Zhuqueibacteria > Thermofontimicrobiales > Thiofontviventaceae > JAZBPW01. Next base: position 12,664 of record JAZBPW010000069.1, read on the forward strand.
CTTCTTCTTCTTTTCCTGTTCTTCTCTATCTTGCTGTGCCTTCAGGGCCTCTTCTTTTCTCGTTTTTTCGATTTGAAGCAATTCCCATCTCTTGAATTCTTCATCGATCTTGTCCTGGGGCATACCACTCTTTTGAAGATGCCATTTCAGCATCAACCCTTTTTTACGGAAAATACTTTTA
>JAZBPW010000070.1:0-47319 GCA_036351795.1 Candidatus Zhuqueibacterota bacterium
ATTATTCGTCGTTTCATCTCGACGAGCAGAACGGGACAAGGCTCAAGGCAAGTGTTCCGGTTGCTGCTGCCATAGACGTGGTCAATCTGATCCGGAGAATGCAAAAAGAATTAGGTGTTCCGGTACCGGTGACCGGCCATGCCGGGAACGGGATTCTTTACGCGCATATTCCGGCCGTGCAGCCTGAAGAATTAATACGTGCGGTGCAGCAATTGCGGACAGCTGTCGAACAACTGAACGGTCGATTGATGGTCATGAAGACAGCGGAAGCCGTGCGTAACGAGATTGATATGTGGGGCGTCCAGGAGCGCCTGAAGCTGGCGTTGTACTCAAACATCAAGAAGCGTTTTGATCCTGAAAATATACTGGTCAACGGCCGCTACATTGGAGGACTATAGACTTTGACGCAAAAGGAATTTATCGCCGAAGAGACCGCCAGATGTATTCGCTGCGGGTACTGCCTTTCGAACTGTCCGACATACGTCGTTACCGGTGTGGAACATTCGGTGGCACGCGGCAGAAATTACATAGCCAAAAGCCTTCTCGAGGAAACGATCGAATTTTCAAAGGATATGAAAAAGTCTGTTTTCGAATGCCTGCTGTGTGGTGCCTGTATCGAGCATTGTGCGCCATCGGTTCGAACCAGTGATATCATGACCGCAGTGCGAGCGAAATATATTGAAGATAAGGGACAGCCACCACTGCAAAAGTATCTGTTTAATGAGATTCTGCCTTATCCGGAGCGAATGACCCGGTTGATGAAACTGGTGTCAATGGGCAAAAGGACTGGTATATCCGGATTGGTTCAGGTATTGCGCGTGTTCGGGTGGTTCGGGAAGAATATCGCCAACATGGAGGGATTGCTGGAATCATTTCCCAAGTCATTTCTCAGAGACATTGTCCCCGGCATGAAGATCGAGAAGAAAGAGGATGCGATGAAGGTCGGATACTTCATCGGATGCGGTATCGACTATGCGTTCCCCAATGTGGGCTCGGCAACCATCAATGTGTTGAAGAAATGCGGATTCGATATTCATATCCTCGAAAACAACTGCTGCGGTTTGCCGGCCACCGGCTATGGCGATTTCAACGCTGCGAGGAAACTCGCACGTCAGAATTTAAGCATGATGAAAGAGCTCGACTGCGATGTGATCATCACGGACTGCGCCAGCTGTACATCATTTCTCACTGATTATCCAGAACTATTTCCGGAAGAGAGCGAATGGCGGGAGATAGCAGAAGAGCTATCGAAGAAGATCATGGATGTGACTGAGTTCCTGCATCGCCACATGCCGGATAAAGTCAAAAAGTTGTCTGCTGAGAAAAAAGTGACATATCATGATCCCTGTCATCTGGGCAGATTCCTGAAAATCAAGGAGGCACCACGGGCGTTGATCAGCGACATCGAAGGCGTCTCTTTCCGGGAATTGCCCGAATCGAACTGGTGTTGTGGTGGCGCCGGTACGTACAATATTTCACACTACGATCTGTCCATGAAAATCCTGTCGCGCAAGATGAAAAACCTGGAATCCACCGGGGCTGAAACCCTTGTGACCGCTTGTCCCGGATGCATGGTGCAGCTCTCCTATGGTGTGAGAAAGAGCAAATTACCGGTTGAGGTGAAACATATCAGCGAAATCATCGATGACTCTATTGATGAATAATTTTTCAAAATTCCACTTGCATTTTTAATTATAATTGTCTAATTTTGCCCGAAATGAGTTTAAGTTCGGGAGGAGATCCTATGAGTTTTGACATATATAATGATGACTACGAAGACGAAAATCTTTTCAATTCCAAGCAGAATGACGAAGATGATGAATGGAGTGATGATAACTGGAATGGTGAAGACGGCGACGATTGGGACTCCAATGATGACTGGGATGATGATGATGATGATGATGATTGGGATGAGGAGGATGAAGAGGATTGGGACGATGATGATTGGGATGATGACGATGAAGAGGATTGGGGAGATGAACAAGACTGGGAGGATGACGCCGACGAATGGGAAGACAGAGGAGAGGAGTGGCGGAACTGACCTGTTGCGTGATTATATATTATCCATGATCCCCGACACAAGCAGAGGCATCATGATCTCATGGTGTCCTGTGAAATGAAATCCTCTGCCCCCCGTCTGAGTGGGGCGTTGCACCACGTTGACCTGCGGCCGGTAATGCCGTATCATATCAAAATTCGCTGTTGTAAAATGATGAACATCATGGCCCAGATTTCTTGCAACCGACAACGCTTTCAGGAATACTTCGGGCAGAATAACGGCTGATCCAAAATTAAGAAGCACACCGCCATTCCCCAATCGACTTATCTGATCACAGAATATCTTAAAATCGCGATATGAAAGCGTTCCAATAGTCGCTCCCTCGGAGTTTTCGTGCTGATGTGTGATGTCTGTGCCTATGGCAACATGCACGGTCACCGGTATCTTGCACTGATGTGACGCGGCAAGAATGCTCAGCTGGGAATGCGACGCTTCCGACTCGCAGATCGCCCAGGCGATAGATTCACCATATCCCATGTCTTTCTCCGAGCCCTGCTTCAGAGCGTTATTAATGATCTCCGGCGTCTCTTTCACCATGCCGAAACGACCATCGTCCAGGGCGCTGCTCACATCTTCCGACGTATTGCCCCAAAATGCAGTCTCTGTGTCATGGATTACACAGGCGCCGTTCATCGCAATGCATTGAATAATGCCTTCATTCATCAATTGAATGACCAGCGGATTCAGGCCGCATTTGATGACATGCGCACCCATCATCAAGATGACCGGCTTGCCGTTTCGCTTCGCTGCAACGATATCATTGACCAGCTCCCTCAGATCTTTGCCGATCAGCACATTGGGAATGGCATCCCATAACCCTGTTGCCTTCGATTTCCTATCATAAGGCTTGGAGAAAGCGGTAATATCGACTTTACTGGATCTGTTCTTTATGGAATAGGTTTTAAGCCCTGTTAAATCGATGGCCTTGAATCTGGACATGTTCAGGCTCCCTTAATGCGCTTGATTTCCGCGATGATTGATCCAATCAATACTTTGCTTTTCATCAGGACAGGAATTTTACGATGATCATCGGTCATCCATATTGTCAAACGTCCGCGCTGTTTGAATATGGCGTCTCCTCTCAGCATTGGCTCGATGACGATGCAGTTGAAGGTTCCGGCACTCGTCTTGATCCGCTCCCGGCCAAGTACCTTTACTTCCAGCGGGTACAGCTTTTTATCCGCATACGTATCGATGAAGACCGACTTTCCTACTTCCATGGGAAGAGTTCGCACGTAATAGAATGCGGTCAGTATGTCCTGTATGCAGGGTGGTATACGAAGTGTATCTTTCTTGTCGGTGACCGCGATATTCAGGTAATGATCCTTCTCAACGTATTGATCCGCCCGAAAATTACCTTCACGAAGATGCTTTTCAAATCGCCAGCTGAAGAGTCCTTTTGCGTCCATATAGGATTCTACCCGGTCCCTGACTCTGAAAAACGCTGAGAAAAATTTGCTCGATCTGGCTTCGGAAACGATGTGGTAACACTCCCGGCCTTTTATCTTCTTAATCTCGGGAATTGCCATGGTCGCTGATCCGGCGACAACAGGGCCATACCTGATCACGAACTCGAGTTCTTCCCCCAGCTTGAAAGCGTCGGTCTTGATCACGCGATCGATGGAATGGGTGGTATCAAAATATGCGAATTTTGTTTTTTTGATATTCATGGCAAACTTTGCCATTCCCGGGGGCGCTACTTCCGAGGTATCCGGTGCTTCACTTTCAGCCGAAAGGGTGTCTGTGCTTCCGTCAATGCTCAGAGTATCTTCGATTGAGAGCTCCAGTGAATCATTTACGGCACTCACCATCGAATCCGTGTCCATGAGCAGTCTTGTCGAATCGCCTGCAACTTCTTGCAGCGAATCCGTATCAGATGTCACCCGTAGTGCATCCTGATTGCTCGAGGCACTGGCCAGAACCAGTGCGATGAGTAATGACAATATTCTGTTCATTTCAGCTCTTTTCCCCTGTTATGGTAACCGAGTTGTTACACTGACGACAACACAGCACAGTTCCTCTAAATTCGAGTTTACATTAATGACCTGGTACCGGAATTCTATCCCAGATCCCCGATGATTTTCTCGATCATCTCTCTGCTCAACACGCCGTCGCGTCTCAATACAGGAGGATCAACCGAAACGTCAAGTACTGTCGAGGAGATATTCGATTTTGATGGCCCCCCATCGATGTACAGATCGAGCCCGTCGCCAAAATCCACCAGGACATCTTCGATGCGTACGGGATTGGTACCGCCGCTTCGATTCGCGCTCGTCGATGTCAATGGCAGGCCGGTACGTGCCAGAAGATCGAGGCAAATCCGGTTGTCCGGTATACGTATCCCAATGGTGTGATGTGGGCTGGTGATACGACTGTTCAGGGATTTGGAGGCTTTGAACACCATGGTCAATGGTCCCGGCCAGAGAGCTTCGGCAAGACGGCAGGCCTTTTCAGGCAGCTCGTCGACAAGAGATTCGACTGCCTCACGATCGTGCACGATGATCAGTATCGCTTTTTCCGATTTCCTGCCTTTGAGCTGGAATATCCTGTCAATGGCATTTTCATTCAGAGCATTGGCGCCGAGTCCGTATACGGTTTCCGTTGGGTACGCGATGACTCCGCCATGGAGCAGCACTTGCGCAGCGGTTTCGATATGCTGCGGGTCCGGATGTAATGGATCTATTTTTATCATTTGATTTGGATTCTTTTTGCTCATCGACCTGTTCTCTCTGTTTATTAACCCTGACTCTGGAATACATTATCCAGTCTCGCTCTGATGATCGCAGCTGCCCGTTCACCGGCATGACCATCCAGGCCTGAGAACATGGAAACCACCGCTTCCTTTCTCGCGTTGCGACGAAGCGAATCCTCTTTCAGGCTCTCCTGGATGGCATTCGGTAATTGACTGAATTCATCGATGCGAATGCTGATCTTTTCCAGCATATCCGTGATTTCGTCCGGCGTGCGGTCAGTTTTTTTCGTGCGAAATGTGATCAGCGGCTTGTCCAGCGCGCAGGACTCCGCCAAAATGGAGCTGTAGTCGCCGATGCACACGTCAGATACCATCAGATACGGCAGTATATCAGGATCATCAATGTAATAGATTTTTTCTGATTCCTGGAGCAACTGAATGTACTTTTTGGACATCCACGGGTGAACGGTCACCAGCACGTTGTATGATTCTGACAATTCACTCACTCTGCCGACCCACCGTTCGATGGCAGACATGCCCGATTTATCCCAGGTGCTCGTGAACAGTAGTGTCTGTTTTTCAGTGTCAATTTTTGCCTGTTCACGGATTCGTTTCAATTTTATGTCATCGATGCTGCCATCGAATGCGGGATCAAGTTTTGGAAATCCGACCGCGCTTCCGCATGTCACCCCCAATTGCTTCGCCAACTCGACCTCGCGTTCGCTTGTGAAGAAGTAAATGTCAAACAGATTGTAGTATTTCGCGCCGGCGAAAGTCTTGAAGTGATAAGCCCCGTGCCGGAATCCGATCTTGATGATGCTCTTCGCGGGAAACTTGTGCGCCGCGTGACGGCACATCAGTACAGCCTTCGGGAAAGCAGGAGGACGTTTTGCCTCGATGCCTAGCGATTTCAGATACTTTTTAGTACGACTGTTCTTCGCGATGTACTGCACTCCTGACAAATGCCGGAGCACGCTCTTCATCACGATGTAATCCATGGGCTCTGCACAGTACACCGCAACACGCGGATTTCCTCCCATAAGTCTGAACAAATGCCACATGGCAATATATTGATATTTATACAAATAACTTGAGAAGATCATTGCATTGCCCTGATATATCCGATCAAAGCGCGCGAAATTTCGTCCTCGATGCTAATACGATCGAGTGGCTGAAAACGCCAGTGTGAATTTTCCTGTACATAATATCCGCTGTTCTTGACAAGCACATTCACTCCAAAATGCAGCGCCTGAAATTCGAGCATATAAAAATCGTCTCCCTTCTGGCAAATATCCATGGATAAGAAGGGCGTGTCGAATTTACCATAGATTTGCTTCGCATAGTTCAGAAGTCTTTCGTCCGCATTTTCTACGATGCTGAATCGTTTCGCTCCGCTTGCTCTGAAGTCATCCTCTTTCGTCGCCCGCCTCACGACGAAATAACGATCGAAAAGCGTTAACACACGATAGTCGAAATTGAGATCAGGAACGAATTCCTGTAGAATGAAATTGACCTCTTTGAGGATATAATCCTTGTACTGATGAAAATCCGTGCGATTGTTGTAGTCGGGATATTCTTTGTATGATTTCTTCTTTCGAAAATATTTCCTCCTGAGGAGATCAAGAGATGTCGCGTACTGACGCGGACTGACTCGACTGATGATCTTCAACAGCTCTTTTTCACTGTGCGCCAGAAAGACGCCTTTCGCGTTCGATCCGGTCACTGTCTTGAATACCACGGGATATTTTATATCGTATTCCGATATTTCGCTGACACTGCTGAAATAGTAGGCACTGAGCGAATGCACGCCAATTTGCCTTTTGTACAACTCCTGAAATCCTTTGTTTTCGTGGCAATGCAGGAGTTCCATGGAGGGGATCAGGATATTTGTCCCGGAATTGAGGAAATAGATCGCGTCCCGCAGGTATTCCCTGCGATTTCTTTTCTGGCTGAAGGTGTAAAAGATGATGGCATCTTGTACCGGTATTGCTCGATTGATCACATCGCTGAATGTATGCTGCTGAACCGGATACCCATGATCTCTCAGCGCCGCCTCGATCAGATCGACATCCATGCTCACCCAGGGTTTTCGCGTCTGTCCGAAAAAATTCCTGTTACCCGTCAGGATAACGATCGATTTATCATTCATGATGATTCGTCAGTCTCCATTTGTTACAGATTTTTTTTCAGCACCTTTCGATTCAGAGCCCTTGCTCAAACGATGAACGATCGCCTCGTAGACAGCTTCAGGCTTGATATCCAGCATACAGCGGAAATGTTTCTCAGGGCAGGAACGTCCGCCGTGCTTTGCGCACGGTCGGCAATAGAGATCGATCTCCATCATGATATCATGGTCGCGATAGGGATAGCAGCCGAAACGACGGACAGTAGGTCCGAAAATGGCCACAACATCTGTCTTCATGGCATTTGCGATATGCAGCGGCGCACTGTCATTGGTGATCACGATATCGAGCTCATTGATCAGTGCCGCGGATTCGAGTATGCTGAGCTCCCCGGCAAGATTGAGCGCACGCGCATTGCTTCTCTCTATGATGCGCTGGCAGAGCTCCCGTTCATTCCCGCCACCAATGAAGTAGAGCTGGTATCCATTTTTATCCAATGTGCTGACCAGTTCAATGAAATAGGCCTCCGGCCAGCGTTTCGTCGGCCAGACCGATCCGGGGGCAATGCCAATACGCTTTGCATGCCTCTGTGCGGCGCTGTTGAGGATATTCAATGCCCTTTTCTTCTCGCTTTCCGAAATGTGCAGGCTTGTCTCCCTGTTGAACGATTCAGAGGAAAAGGGTTGAGCCAGCGTGAGGTACCTGTCACGCATGTGCATGCCCTTCTTGTGCGAGACCGGTATTGTGAGAAATTTTTGCCGGGCGAATCCTGCGCGTTTCGGGATTCTCGCCAGTAGCATGAGAAACGACGATGTCAATGAACTCTGTATCGATATACCGATGTCGTAACCGGATCTTTTCAGTGTTCGCGCCAAACTGACGAATGAAAATATTTTCTGTATGAATTTACCCTTGTTGAAAAGATGCACCTTGTGGATCGCCGGATCGTGTTCGAACAGGTTTGCCGATTGCGGGATTGTCACAATATCAATCTCATCATCCGGAAAGATGGCATGCAGTGCCCGGATCAGCGGTGTGGTCATGACGACGTCGCCCAGAAAGGCCGTCTGTATGAGCAGTATTTTTTTTCTGTTACTCATCTGTCACCAATTGGTATCCGGCTAATAGGTCGTGATACAGCTGAATATTTTTGTCCACGGTTTTCTCGATCGAAAAGTCGAGGACCGATGCTTTTGCGTTTTCGCTGAAATTGCGGCGCATGTTCATGTCCGAAACCAGACGAACGGTTGCGTCGGCAAGCGCTTGCGGATTTTTCGGCGGAACGAGCAAACCATTATATTCGTGGCGCACAATTTCAGGAATTCCCCCGGCAGCACAGGCCACAACAGGCAAACCCGCAGCCTGGGCATCCAGGATGGAGGTTCCCATGCCCTCCTCCCGGGAGGCGAGAACAAAGATGTCGAAGAGATTCAGGTAATCCCCGATATTGTCCTTGAATCCGGGCAGGATGAACCGGTTACCCAATCCCAATTTCTGGTGTAATGACACGATCTTGTCCCTGTCGGGTCCGTCACCCACGGCAATAAATGTGATATCCTCCTTTTTACGCGTCACGATGCTGGCGGCGCGGAGGAGATTCGGATAGTCCTTGTGACCTGCCATGGCCGCGACTGTGCCGATAATGGTATGGTTTTCCGGAATATTCAATCGTGTCTTCAAATCACTTCGCACATCATGATTGCGATACCTGGAAACATCGATGCCGCTGTGAATGACCGCCAGCTTGTTGTCGGGAATACCGTCTTCGCGCAGTACCTCTTTTATCCTGTTGGAAATGCATACGATGACGTCGAGATAACGGTTGTTATATTTCTTCGATTTCAGGTAGCTCTTCCTGATGTGAAAATCGACGCGCCGAACAGCGATCAGCTTCACATCGTTACAGAACAATTTCGCCCAAAGCCCGATGGACAACGCGTGTGCCGAATGAAGCTGCAATATGTTGGCGTTCATTTTACGACAATACTTCGCAATGCGATAGCCCGCCGGCATATCCAGTTCGTTTCGCATCCGAATGGGATGGCAGGGCAAATGCTTTCCGCGCAGATGGTTCTCGAGAGCGGAGTTCGGCTGACAAATCATTCCTGTTTGAAAACCGCGGTTCCTGAGCCCCTCGTATAGATAAGAGACCTGCTGCTGCCCACCTCTCCAGGTTCGTTCAGTATCGATATGGATTACGACCGGTTCAGTTCCCATAACCTGATATACTTTAAATAGACGCCGAATGCGGAATTATAACAGAGGATGAATCCCCTCCTGCCATCCAATATGCCAAAGTTAAAAAGATACATTTTGATGAATTTGACGATGCCCCGCATTAGGGCGGAAAAGATTGAAGCGGATTTACCTTTGTCTTTCAGCTGCTGCGCGCCGAGGTCGGCATACCTGTTCATCCTCTGTATATGCGAATGCAGGGTCGGATAGGTATAGTGAAGCAGCGGACTCTCTATCCTGCCGATTTCGCCAGACATTTGAACGGATTCGTGAACCTGTTTCGCATTGAAATTGCCGAAGCGGCGATCAAACAGCCTGAGCTGATAATCCCGCTGCCAGCCGCAGTAATTGATGGGCTTTCCCATGTAGAATGATCTTCTCTTGATGCGATAGCCGTTGTATTCGGGACTTTTCATCACATCTGCAATGCGCTGTCTCAGGACATCCGTCACCTCTTCATCCGCGTCGATGGAGAAGATCCAGTGGTTCATCGCCGAATCCACTGCCAATCGCTTCATCGGACCGAATCCAAGCCATTCATGCATAATGATCTTGCAGTTATGTCTTTTGCATATTTCGATGGTCGCATCGGTGGAGCCGGAATCGGCCACAACGATCTCGTCCGCCCAGGCGACGGATTTGAGGCATCGCTCGATATTTGTCTCTTCGTTCTTCGTGATGATCGTGACGGTAATTTTTCCGCTCATGGATTTATCCCGAATTAGACGCCTGGTGTTGTTTTACGATATCAAGGATCTGCCGTGCGCGTTTTTCCCAAAGATACTCACTTGCCGCATTGAGGGTGTGGCGGGTCATCTTTTCCAGCACATCCGGGTGCGCGAACAGATGATCGATTTGCCGGGCCAGATCAGAAGCATCATCAGGTTTGAAGAAGCGTCCTGTCCTGTCTCTCTGCACCAGCTCTCGCAGCGTCGGTAAATCTGATGCGATCACCGGTATGCCGTGACTGTAGAAATCGAAGAGCTTGAGCGGCGATGTCAGATATCTGTTGAAAAATGTGTCCCGTAAGGGGATGATGCCAACAGCAGTCTTATCCAGATATGACTTGAGAGTCGACTTGTTGATCCAGCCGGTGATAGCAACCTTCGACAGATCGTAATGCTTTTGGATCTCCTCACGGAGTTCGGAGATCTCTCTCTCATTCTTGCCACCGACCAGCAGCAAAGGGTAACCGCTCCCGGTCAGCTGAAGCGCCTTCAGCAGCGTGGTGATTCCTTTATGCCTGTCGAAAGATCCGATATAGGTGATATATTCTCTTTTCACATCAGGCCTGTCATGTACGGTATGTATCCCCGTCCGCGCCACATGAATTTCCGCGTTAGGGAATATTTTTACATACAACTTTTTCTGTGTATTCTGAAGGCAGATGAGTCCGGTGATGCGCGGAATATATGTCCGCTCCAGCTGCTCCTGACGGCGTTTTTTCTTCGTATTGATATCTGTGCGGAGCGATAAATCCGCGAAAAAATCATGTGTCTCGTGATACACCGGAATTCTGAGTTCGTTCCTGATCCTCGCCAGATAGGGGAGAAAGGTGACATTGCGGCTGATGACCGCATCGAGCCCGTCTGAACGCGCCAGTGATTGAATCCGTCTATATACCTGCCGGTAAAAAAAATAGTTGGAGTCGATGAGCGCGGGGCGTGGTATCGCACTTATTTTGAGATTGTCCGGCTGTATCAATCCAAGTCTGGTTTTCATGACCTGATCCTCAGGCAAAGATGAATTCTTCTTCACGAAGAAATGGCAATTATCAAAGACCTGCGCCAGCCCGACTGCGTTGAATACCGTGAACGTGAGGCTGGGTGAGTTGGAAGGAAACAGACCTGTATGGACATAGGCAATATTCACGCTAATCCACCCGTACAGCCAGAATTGCGAAATACGTTGCCTTGTGCGGAAAGAATAAATTCATCAAGCTGTCGAACGCAAGTGTAAAGCTGTTGACGTTCAGATGCAATCCGGTCAGCCATTTGACAGCGCGTTTGTTCGTGATCCGCCTGACAGTCAGAATTTTGAATTTATTGTCTTCGACCGCTTTCGACAGATTCTCGATCGTAAAGTGATGAAGATGTCCATTGGTGTGAAATGCCTGCCCGCATTTGGGGCAGATCTTTGTTTTCGCAGCGAGGTTTTCCTTATACGGCACGCAAAAGAGGGCATAACCATCTTTGCGAAGGAATGTGCTCATCTTGCCGATGGCTGCCGCGAAATCCGGGATATGCTCCAGCACTTCCTGAGAGATCAGGGCATCATAACCGGAGAACCCGGCATCAAACAGATCCATATTCATCTGCCGGATGTTGAGTTGCGAAGCCCGGTCACTGAATAGAGCCAGTGATGGTTCCGAGATATCGATTGCAGTGACCGACAACCTCTTCTGCGCAAGGAGGCAGGACATGAAACCCGTTCCGCACCCCACGTCCAGCACTCGCCTGGATATGTCAATCGGGAAAAGCCTCAGGAGATGCTGATACCTGAGCATCTCATTTCTGTAAAGCCGTGTGGACCTGTCGGCTGTCCAGATATCATAAAGTTCACTCTCCGCTATGTGGTGATCGCAAACCGCCGGCATCGTATCAGTTCCCCCTTTTCAGTTGATCGAATATCTCGCACAGTGTTCCGGTCTGATCCTTCCTGTTGAATCGACGGACATAGGCATCGTCGGCATCTCTTTTCAGTCGTCGCGTTTTCCAGTCATTGTACATCTGAAGCATTGCGCGGGAAATGGATTCCGGATCGTTTTCATATCCAACGTAGACCGGTCCGTAATCTGTCAGCGCGTCATTGAGTTCGCCTCTCCCGGAGATGATGGCGAGGATCGGTTTCTTCAGGTAAAAATATTCGAACATCTTTGCCGGCAAAAATTGCGTCCAGTTCATCTTTGTCGCCAATAACAGCAGTGCATCTGAATCTGATAGTTCACTAAGGCAGGCTGTATGAGGTACATACGAACCTGCCGTTACACACTTTTCAAGCACTGGAAATGATTTCAGATACCTGCTGTTTTTCGGATTTCCAAAGATTTTGATTTTCACTTGTTCTGCCGCGATTTTCTTTTCAGTCAGTAGCGAAGAGAGACTTTCAAAAAATGGTATTGGTGAATGCGTCCGGTTCAGTCTGCCGCAGTAGGCGATAATGAGCTTACCCTTCGAACTGTCACCACCCGGTTCAATGCCGTTGAAATCGTCCGGATCGAATCCATTGGGAAGAAAAGTGACTTTGTCACCGGATATCTTTGTCGAAAAATGATCTGCCGCTGTCCGGGTGATCGTGATCAGATGATCACATTTGTCTATGACCGATCGTTCCATAGCCTTATGGGAGGCTGCAAAGCTGCTTCCTGAGAAAGAGGGATCTGCGCTCCACTCATCCCTGAAATCAGCAACCCATGGCAGACCGGTTTTTTCGGCGGCGCGTTCGGCAATGAGCTGAACCGAATGGGGAGGGGATGTGGAATAAATATAATCGATTTTCTCTTCATATATCAAACGAATCGCTTCATGTACGGCTCTCTTGTGCCACATCGCGTATTTGTCCGGCACGAACTGTCTCTTGAACAGCTTTTTCAGGCTGCCGCGGAACAGCCTCCCCGGATCCGGAATCCTGTGCACGGCTGTGTTTTCAGGAATGTCCTTGAGCATGGAGCTGTCTTTCAATTTCTTCGTACCTCCTGCAGTCAGAACGATTGGCTGATATCCAAACGCGCTCATATATTTGACGAATTTCGTGACGCGCTGCACTGCCGGGCCTCCCTCCGGAGGGAAATGATATGTGATCATCAAAACTTTTTTCATGCGCTGATTCAGTCTTTCAACAAAATGTAATTCCTGAAGCCTCCCAATTGTTTCCTTCCATTGAATATCTTTTCGATCATGGAGAGGAAGCGATATTTGAACCGTTCATGTTTGTGCTTCATTCGATACTTGTTCGGCGACCCTGAATATTGCAGCTTGTCGCGCCAGTTCAATTTTAAGAGCATGGATTCCATGACGTTGGGATGTGTCCCTTTGAATCGCGAGAGCCTGTTCAGAGGTCCGTAATCAAACTCTTTGGGTGCTTTGTCATAAAAATCCTTTGCCCTGCCGCTGCCCCAGTGCACGGAATCCAGTGCGCGGCGTTTATTTTGCATAAGATGCGGCGGCCGCACCCAACCGTAATGATATATCTCCGCATCCACGCGCTTCACTTTCAATTTGTGGTGCCCCTCAGCCTGACGGGGATTGTCGTATTCGTCGAATCTTCTGAAGGATTGCGCGCTCTGCCATGAGTAGATGTCCGGGCGATTCCGGATGATTCGGATCTCCTCAGGATACCAGCCATGTCCGGAATGATAGTGGTCGTAGTCTCCCCAGAAATGCTTGTAACGAAACAAAAGTCCCTCCACATCCTTTTCATCAAGAAGTTCTTCACAGCGTTTGTGTATCACCGGAAGATATTTCTCATGCACGACCTCATCGGCCTGCAGATAAAACAGCCAGTCTCCGGAACATGCCTCCTTGGCGATATTGGTCTGCATGGCATTGATCACGCCCTTTTTGAAGTATTTCTCCTCCCACTCGGTATCGATGATCCTGATTTTCGGATCATCCAGGCGTTCAATCCTTCCCCTTGTGGAATCGTCGGGATCGCCGCGTCCGACGGTAATGACAAATTCATCCACGATCGGCAGTATGGACTGGATCGATTCGATCACCGGGTAGTAGAGCTTTACACCGTTTCTGACGAAAGAGAAACCGCTGATTTTCATTGTCCGCCACTATTTTTAAATTGAAGGTTGTAGAGCGTGCGATACCTGTCGCATTTTCCCAGTAGTTCGGCGTGCGTGCCGGTATCGACGATACGCCCCTTGTCCATGACCACGATCTTGTCCGCTGAGAGTACCGTTGATAGTCGGTGTGCGATCACGATCACTGTCCTGTTCTTCGTGGCCTGATCAATGGCCTGCTGGACTTTCTGCTCCGCCTCGGTGTCCAGAGCGCTGGTCGCTTCATCGAATATCAGAATCGGTGGATTTCCCACAATGGCTCTGGCGATGCAGATTCTCTGGCGCTGTCCGCCGGACAGATTGCTGCCTTTCTGCTGCAGCATGGCGTCGTATTTACCGGGCAGCGTCTCGATGAACTCATCCGCATAGCTGATCCGCGCTGCCTCCTTTATGTCATCCAATGACACGTCAGACAACGAGCCGTAGCTGATGTTATTGGCCACTGTGTCGCTGAACAAGATGGACTCCTGTGTCACTGTGCCGAAAAGCGTGCGCAGATCGAGCAATTTGATATCCTTGATATTGATGCCGTCGACAAGAATTTCGCCGGCGGAGACGTCGTACATTCGCGGGAGCAGGTTCACAAACGTTGTCTTGCCCGATCCGCTGCTGCCTACAAGTGCTACCTTTTCACCTTTTCTGATGCTCAGGTTGATCTCTTTCAGCGCTTCGCTTTTCTGATTGTATGTGAATGTTACGTCCTTGTATTCAATTGATTTTTCGAATGCCTGTTTTGCTATCGCATTTTCGGATTCAGTGATCTCTGATTTTCGGTTGATAATGGTGAATACTCTGTCCAGCGAAACCAGTGCTTTCCTGATCTCTGTATACGCCTTGGTAATGTTTTTCATGGGATGCAGCATGGAGAAGATGGCGAACATGAACGCGGTGAAGCTTCCAAATGAGAATCCGCTGTCCTGCGCGAGCACCAGCCGACCACCCAGGATGACGACGAGAACGCCTGTCATTACGCCGTTGATCTCCGATATCGGTACATTGAAGGCTGAGTATATAACGGATTTTCGCCAGTACTTGTAAAATTTATTGTTTATCTCTTTGAATTTATTGAGTTCATGGTCTTCGCGGGAAAATGCCTTCACGATCCGCATGTTGCTCATGACCTCCTCGACATTTGAAAACATATCCGAGAATTTGATCTGTATCCGCTTGGCATATTTTTTTATCTTCTTCCCCAGGAAGGCCATGACGATACTGAAAACTGGCAGAACAATCAGGCTCATCAGGAAGAGCCGCGTGTTCAGGAGAATGGCAATGCGTGCGTAAACGAACAGCAGACTCAGATCGCGCAATACATCGAACATCGCCCGGATGAACAGTTCGCTCATGATGCTCACATCGGATGAAATGCGCACGATTGAATCTCCAACCTTGTTCTCCTGGTAGAAGATCATGGATTGATTGAGATATTTGGAAAACATCAGGTCTCGAATGTCCACCATTGTCTTCCCGCGAAGATTGGCGAACATGAGTTTGTTGAAGAAGAAGAAGATGTTTTTTATCAACGTCAAGATGATGAGGGCGCCGCACACGGAATAGAGCAGCAGCAATGGATCCGTTGTTGAGAGCACCTCTTTAAGCTGGGCCAGGAAAGATTCAAGATGAGACATGTCTGTCATCGCACCTATTGAATCCGTCTTTGCGAAAAAATCGGATAGTACATTGCCAAGTGCAGACATGAATTCCGGAAAATGTGTGTAGATAGGGACAACATTTCTGGGTACAAAAACATAGTCAAAAACCGGAATGACCATGGTGATACTGACACCGCTGAACAGTGCATAGCCAAGCATGAACAGAAAGCCGAATGTCAGGCTGACCCAGTATTTCGACATCATTCTGTATATGCGAAGAACGTCTCTCATAGTGAACTGCCTGAAGGTTGTGTTTTCCAGCGACGATGCATCCAGAACCATTGTGCGGGGTAACGTCGGATATACGCTTCAAGAATTCCATTGTACTCTTTGATAAATTCGATGATCCCATCCTCACCATCGCTAAACGAATGAATATCTCTGAATTTTTCAATCTCGATGTGGATGCATCTGTCTTTTTTTCGGACGCCGAATGCCGCCACGACAGGGACCTTGTACTTCAGCGCGAGCGCTGCCGTACCTCTGTTCACTGATGCGGGATAGCCGAGAAAGTCCACAAAAACACCTTTTCGGCCGGCATCCTGATCCATGACACTCAGTATCGATTTTTTCTTCCTTATGGCGCTGACCATCCCTTTTGCCGCACCGCCCCTCACCTTCAGGAGCTCCAGTCCTAATTTCTTCCGGTATTCCTGAATCACTTTATCCACTGCGACGTTTTTCTGTTCCCTGTAAATACAGCTGAGCTTGTATCCACTGTTCGTCAATCCGGCGGCCAGATACTCCCAGTTGCCAAAATGCCCCGTAATAACGATGCATCCTTTTCCCGCGCTGAGCGCCTCGTTCAATATCTCCTGATGATGGATGGGAATCTCATTTTCGATCGATTCCTTTGTGAGGCTCGGTATTCTGGCAAATTCCATCAGCACACACCCGAAATGCCGGTAATGTTCACGCAAGATCTTTTTCAGCGATTTGTCACTCTTTGTGTCACCAAAGACCATCTTGAGGTTCCTGAAGGCAACTCTCTTTCTGCTCTTGATGACGTAGAAAAAGAGATCACCCAGCATGTTTCCGAACAGATGTGCGGTCCTCACCGGTAAAAACTTGGCAAAGGTGCCAAGAAACTTTGTGAGATAATACTCAAATTTGTACTTTTTGCTAATCAAAACCGTAAAATTCGTCCTCCTCTTCCCAATGCTGTAATGTCTTCTTGTTTCTTCGTCGAATCAGAATAAAACCGAGGATGAAAAGCAAAAGAATGAATACCCATAAATATGATTCGAAATCTATGAGAAAATTCCAGCGGTGTTTCTGTTCTATGTATTTCAGCCAATCCTTTTCAAAATCGCTTAAATCGAGGCCGATTGCGCTTTTGAAAGCTTCGTCAGCGGAACCTTCAACGCTCAATGCCTTCACGATGTGTTTTAATGCGCTTACGCCATAGGTGTCGATGATAAATATCACCGTGAGATAACTCTGTTGATATGCCAGCTGCGCCTTGCTCGTATGAAACGACAGCACTCTGTCTATCTCGCCCAGCGGGATGAGTGAATTCGTGATCAGAGCTTTCGAAATGAGTGAGCTCGATGCGAATTCCTTGTCATCTGAATAATAGACAGCCAGACCCTCGTTGAACCATCTCGGGATATATTTGTTTCCTGTGGCACCATGCAGAAGAATATGAGTGATCTCGTGAATAGTGGTCTTGACCTGCGCCGTTCGACCAGTGTACGTTTTCAGGACGATTGTTTTTTGTCCGGGAACCGCGAAACCGGCGCTCCAGTGCGGTATTTGTCCCATGCCGAGAGTGTTGAAGATATCCTCTGATTTGCAAAGATAGATTCGTATCGCGGAACTTTCGGAGTATCCGAGTTCTGTTCGGAGTCTCGGATAGAATGTATCTATTGTTTTCCCGATGAGCTTTGCGCTTTCTCTGTCAGGTTCTATGTAGTGTATCCTGAAGGGAGGGGAGTCGATGACGCTCCAGTTCAGGTCCTTACCCTGTACCGTGGAGATGCAGACGAATCCGAGGAACAGCGCGAATCCGACATTACGCAATTTCTTCAACATTCTGATCGATGAATTGCCTGATGGCATCCGCCATGATGTCGATATGTTCTTTGATCTTGTTACGCGCACATTCCTGATGGTTGTTGATGCAAAGCGTCCCCTTGCAGTAATATTTTGGCTCTTTGCAGTTTTTAAGTTTTTGATATTGATCAGAGGGAGTCATGTACCGGGTGACTTCGTCACGTGCAAAATTTTTGCCCCTTGATTTGACGCCAAATTCAACCGTTTTTTCCCACATGAATTTCTGTGTGTCAATGACTTCATGATTCTTCATATCATCTATCAGATGACTGATCGGTTCACCATTCAACAGATGATAGATGATCTCAAGTTTTTTGCTTACTCTCAGGCTGTTTGATTGATCTTCAAACATTCTTGATTATATCCCTCCTGATTGACTTGCGCGCAATTTTATGGCAGCCGCTCCAGTAATATGTTGACAATACCCGAGACAGCTCGTTTCGTACATTTGGAATCCGATAGCTGACAGTATGTGAATCTGACTGTGGGCTCGAGCGCGAAGCCGTTCGGTTCAACGAATTTTTCTGGCATTGGCAGATCATTGTTACCGTTAACATTCGCGATTACCATGATCGGCGTTGTACTGATACCTGCCAGATGATCCAGCATCTTTTCTATCGTTTTTAACGTTCCCTCATCTTCCCAGTTGAATAAAAATATATGCCCAAGTATCTTGGGGGTTAACAAGTCCCAGGAAATATTATTATCCTTGAAGTCGATTTTAATTCCGTAAAAGTGTATCGCTAAATTTTTGTTAATATCCAGGCTGGAGAAACTGATCCTGTCATCTATATGCGTGATGTGACCGCAAATGGATTCCATGAAAATATCTTTCATCGCGTTGCGTGGACTGATCACTGTGAATTCGCCAACCCTCATGCAATTACCTTCTGATAATGAATTAACTTAATTTTTCACGTATAAGCATCAGTTCGGATTTATCTAGGGAGACCCTGGTAGATTGAGTACGGTGATCTCTTCTACGATCGTCTGTTCTCCTGTCATTGATTCGACGTCTCTCATTATTCCGTCGATCCGGATAAAAATTTTGCGTCGTTGGTTTATTCAGCAAATTGGATAAAATCTTGTTGTATTTCTCCTTCTTGCTCTTTGTGTCCAGCGCCATTGTCATTTGACTTGATATGACAGGGGTGCTCTTGTCCTCCTGAGGAGGACACTCCTTGATGTCATTCCTGTCAAGCAATTTTTTGATAATTTTGATTGTGTGGATCGGATCGAACGGACTTTTTATGACAACGTCATAGATCGTTGGTTGTTTGCTGATATATTTTGTGACCTCTTTTTCATCATTGGACAGATTCTCGAGAGAAAAGATCGCCTGATTGACCATGACATTTGTTTCCAGTGAAGGCAGCCCGGCAATAAGCTCTTTCCAGCGCCGCAAATGCCTCATTCCATCTGAAAGCAGTGATTTCGTATCATTTTCAATGGCCGGTGGACGCTCAATATCCGTGATCTCGACTGAAAACTTGCCTTCAAGCCACAGGAACATCTTCATCAAGGCTTCTTCGGGAAGCAGATTCTCGAGAGTCGCATCGGCTATTCGCCCCTCATGAACGTAGACTGTGCCGATATATGAACCGAATTTGAGTTTGATGATGCCGCTCTTTCCTCCGACCTGCAGTATCTCGACGAGGTCGATCAGATTCATTTCGGTGAGGTCGCCGGCGAAAGCCCTTTCGTCTTCGAATCTCGATTCCTCATAGGATTTCACTTCATTGAGAAGATTCGTAATGCGCGCGATCACTTCCTCAACGTAGAAAGGTTTGATAATAAAATCATCAACGCCTGTTTCGATGCTCTTGATCCGCTCTTCAACGCGTCTTTGTCCGCTTAAAAATACGAACGGTATGTTTTGCGCCTCAGGAATGGCTTTCAGCTGTTCGTAGAATTTTAGTCCTTGAATATCCGGAGATTCGATGTCCGAGAGTATGATATCCGGGTGGAGTTCTTTGACAGTTTCAAAGGCTTTCAGGCTGTTGTCCCAATAGACGACTTCATATCCCTCTTCATTCAGCCCGCTGCGAAGATTAGAGATATAACTAGAATTTTCATCGACAATCAGTATTTTCTTTTTTGAATGCATCCTGTCCTTACGCTGATATTTTTTCAACGACTGCTTTCACAGGTCCGGATTCGTCTGATGATATGGCATCGATTTCAATATGTGATAGCAAATTCTTGACGGATGAATCAACGCTGTCCCCGTCCCAAATGAGAACGGGTATGTTCTGAGCAAGTGATAATTTATGTCTGATTACATCGATGGTAATCCCTTTTCCCTTTTCGATATTGGCTGCGGCAACCATGAATGGCAGGTGAAAAGATTGTGCGACGTTGTGAATCAGGTATCCCGCATATTCACAATGTTGATCAGTCGAGCAATCGATGATGAAAATAGTACCAATGAATTTGCTCTTCTGCGCGGCAATAAACATTGAAAAGGATTTTTCAGGGTAAAGACCAAATAGCCTGATCGCTTTATAATTATCTTCAGCGATTCTGCCGAAGTGAACCGGAATACTCCCGATTGCTTCGATCTTTTTTGTTTGAAAGTTGTTCTTCGTGAACAGATCCATGGCTTCATCGAGTATATCTTCGTCAAGCCCGATGATGAGTAACTGGTCCTTGCCCTCCCGTAGTTCGAATTTGTTACTCGATCCGTTCTCGTCTATCGATTCTCTTGAGGTGGAGATCGTCTTCCATGTGGATTTATGCGGTTCCCTGATCTGTTTCTTGATGAACGCTTCTTTGTTGAAAATCGGTGCCTGCCGAATCGTATGCAACGATTTTTCTCGATCTCCATCAGCGACAGTCTCGGGTTGGGGTTCATCCAGAGGCGGCTGATCTTGTGCGGCTGTAGGTGCTGGTTCAGTTTCCAATTCAGGTTCCGGTTCAAATTCTGGAAATTGATTTGTTTCAGCCGGAGATTCCTCTTCGATTGGAGACTCCTCTGGAGTCTCTTCCGGTAAACCTGACTCGACTTCCGGGACGCTTGAAGACTCTGCCTTTTCTTCTTCAGGCTGATCTTCGATCATAGGCGCCGTTGTCTCTTCCTCAGAGGCTGCTGGCTGATCATTCACCTCTTCAACTGGTTCAGGAATAGTTTCTTTCTTTTGCTCTTCAGGCTTTTGCCTGCCTATGGGCGCGACTTTGATCTGTTCAGGTTCTGCGAGTTTAATCGGTTCTTCCTCTTCCAAATCCTCCTGTGGCGCTTCCGCCTTTTCCTCCTCGATAAAATGAATCGATTTGGGGATTTGTGGAATATGAAAAGTCTCTTTCGGTTTTGAGATCACCGGCGGTGTCTCATCTGCGGCTTTGGGCGGCGTGATTTTCTCCTTCACTGTTGGTGGTGAAGCCACTTCCGCTACCACTTCCGGTTGAGTGTCCACTGATTCCGCCTGCTCCTGCTCCCCATCCACTGCAATTATGAAGCCCTGTTCGAAAAGTCGATGCACGCGCTCCAGGCTGACAGCAGACTGATAATGGCTGTCTTCAACGATTTTACCAATGTCTCGTTTGCCGTCGATGAGTGAAATAAAGTAATGCACATCTTTGGGCAGCTTTCTTTTTGCAATGATTGATTTGAACGAATCACTGAGCACGAATATCGACTTTGGGGACGGAAATTTCTGAATATAGTCTTCAGTCCGGTCGATACGTTTTGCGCCTTCCATCAGCAATCCGAAATTGCTGATGGAAATCGCATCCGCTATGTCATCAACATTCTTAAAGACCATATTAAAAAATCCCCGGTCCCACGTGAGCATCTGATATACGGCATTTTCCGGCGTCAACGAACTGCACGAGGCGTTGATAACATTGCCATTGCGAAAATAGACCTTGCCCGTTTTCTCATTTCCGTTGTTCAGCGATAAAGCTCCACTTTTTCGCTCGACACTGAATTTTTCGATGAGGTCGGCAAGACTCATCTCACTGAGCTGTCCGGTTATCTTGAGATAATTTTTAGATCTATCGATATGTCTTTTGGCAGTTCTTCGCAATACCATTCGAATATGAGCGATAACCTCTTTGACGTGTAATGGTTTTACCAGATAATCCTTGGCGCCTGCCTGAAATCCGCGAACACGCTGCTGCACATCGCGTTGATTTGTCAGAAAAACCAACGGTATGAACGATGTATTCGGATCCGCCTGCATTTTTTCAAGCAGCTGGATGCCATTTAATTCGGGAAGAGTCACTTCAGTCAACACGAGTTGCGGCGTATTTGCCTGAATTTCTTCCCAGGCTCTGGTCCCGTCTGAAGACGTAATTACCGAAAATCCCGACGCTTCCAGGTTTTCCTTCAAAATCAAGAGGTTTTTGGGATCACTATCAGCTACCAAAATAAGCTGGTTACTCATGCTGATCTCTTTTCGGTGCTAATATAAATATATAAAATATAAAGAAAAATTAACACCTAGTCAAGTCATTTTTGTGGATTATTGCATCCGCGCGTTGACTCATTCTCACAATGACGAACAACTGAAGGATGATAGTAGTATAAATACATATAAAATAAATATAAAAGTGCTTTAATGATAGCAAAATTCCTGTTAATTATCAACGTTGAGCCGGATGTGCCCGTATTGATATTCGGGTTATATATTTTGATGAGGTTGCGGGTTCAATCCTGTTGATTCTCTATCACGTAAATACAGATGATTGATATGTACATCACGCTAAATGAATCACAGATTTCTTGACAGACGCACTGACAGATTGGCAGAGGATCGGATTAGGAAAATTGATGAGAAAGTGTTATAAGTAAAAATAAAACAATATAATAAGGCATTTGATAAATCTGTGGCATACATTTTGTAACTTTCAGCTTTTCAAAATACCATAGAAAATAATGTGAAGGATATAGATAAAATGAGTGAAAAAATTGAATATAATTCGCCCAAGGTGCCTCAGGTCCTGCCTGTGATACCTTTAAGAAATGAGGTTCTCTTTCCCAGTCAGTTTTTGCCCATCACTGTTGCGAGGAAGAAATCATTGCAGCTGCTGGAAAAGCTCGGGGAAGAGGAATCAACAGTTGCTATCTTGACGCAAAAAGATTCCGCGACCGACAATCCCACATATTCGGATCTTTACGATTTCGGCACAGTCGCCAAGATCATTCGCGTGATCGACATGCCGGATGGCCACAAGACAATACTCATACAGGGACAACACCGCGCGCGAATGATCGCCTCACTTCAGGATGATCCCTATTTCAAGGCGATGTTCGAGCCAATTCATGATGTGGTCGAGGAGAGCGAAAAGATCGACGCTCTCCTGAGTAATATCCGGAAGCTGTTCAGAAGGACAGTGGAGCTCTCTCAGGAGAATAATTTTGAGCAGACGGTAATGATATCCAATATCAAGGAGCCTGGTTTGACGGCAGACCTGGTCACTGCTTTCTCAAACCTTCCGATTGAGGAAAAGCAGGATATCCTTACGACAATGAATATCGAAGAGAGGCTGAAAAAGGTTAACATTCTGCTGAACAAAAAACTTCAGACGCTTGAGTTGGGCGAGAAAATACAATCAGATATTCAGAGCAAGATGAACAAGATGCAGCGTGAAATGTACCTGAGGGAACAGCTGAAGGCAATCCAGAAAGAGCTTGGTGAGGGTTCAGAGAACTCGGAGCTCAATCAGATCCAGGAAAAAGTAGAAAAGACGGAGATGCCTGAAGAGACACGAAAGGTGGTCGAGAAGGAGCTGAAGCGTCTTTCTCAGATGCATCCTTCTTCAGCTGAATACACTGTTGCCAGAACATACCTGGACTGGTTGACCGATTTACCCTGGAGCAATTCGTCTGAAGACAATCTGGATGTCGATCATGTTCAAGAGAAGCTGGATGAAGATCATTACAATCTTGAGAAGGTGAAGAAACGAATTCTGGAATATATTGCTGTGCGTAAATTGAAAAACGATATGAAGGGTCCTATTTTATGCTTCGTTGGGCCTCCGGGGGTGGGAAAGACCTCTCTCGGACGTTCAATCGCTGATGCAATGGGACGCAGTTTTGTCAGGATCTCGCTGGGAGGTGTTCGGGATGAGGCTGAGATCCGTGGACACCGCAGGACATATATCGGCGCTCTTCCCGGACGGATCATACAGGGGATCAAGAAAGCGGGCTCGAATAATCCTGTATTTATGTTGGATGAGATCGACAAACTAGGATTTGATTTCAGAGGCGATCCGTCATCTGCGCTTCTTGAGGTGCTCGATCCTGAGCAGAATTATGCTTTCAGCGATCATTATCTGGAAGTGCCCTTTGATCTTTCGAAGGTATTGTTCATTGCTACCGCCAATATGTCAGAACCCATTCCACCCGCGCTTAAGGATCGAATGGAGATCATCGAGCTCCCAAGCTATGTTGAGGAGGAGAAGATCAATATCGCCAGAAAATTTCTGATCCCGAAGCAGTTGAAGGAACACGGTCTGACTGATAAAGAGATATCAATTACGGATGACGCATTACGGCTTGTGGTGAAGTCATACACACGTGAGGCGGGCGTACGAAACCTGGAAAGGGAAATTGCCTCCATTTGCCGCGGTGTTGCCACGGTTGTAGCGCGGGATGGCAAGAAGAAAACCAGAGTCACCGAAGAGGAAGTCCATGAGTATCTGGGACCGATCAAGTATTTCTCGGAAACGGCAGAGCGTATCAATAATACCGGAATCGCGGTAGGTCTGGCCTGGACCCCGGTGGGAGGGGATATTCTGTTCATTGAAGCGACAAAGATGAGCGGTAACGGAAAGCTGACGCTTACAGGTCAGCTGGGCGATGTTATGAAAGAATCCGCCAGTGCGGCGTTGTCCTACATCAGATCCAATTCTGATGAATTCGGACTGAATGGGGAATTCCACGAAAAGCAGGATATTCACGTTCACATTCCAGCCGGGGCGATACCGAAAGACGGACCTTCTGCCGGTGTGACACTGTTTGTATCACTCTTGTCTCTTTTATCAAAGAAAAAGGTGCGCAGTGATCTCGCCATGACGGGAGAGATCACACTGCGAGGATCCATTCTTCCTGTTGGTGGCATCAAAGAGAAGGTGCTCGCAGCACACAGGGCGGGAATTAGAAATGTGATATTGCCGAATAAAAATAAAAAGGACCTCACGGAAATACCAAAGCAGATAAAGGATGAAATGACATTTCACTTCATCGGCAAAATGAGCGAGCTGGTGGACCTGGTATTCGAGAGTGAGAAATAAAGGGAAGCTACACTTTTTCCAGTTCTTTGCAGGGGACGCAATGCTGTGTAATCGGGACTGCTTCCAGTCGTTCGACAGGAATTTCTTTACCGCAGCTAATGCAGGTGCCGTATGTATTGTTCTCGATACGCTGCAATGCCTCCTCGATGAGTCTTAGATACTTATTATCTCTCGACGCATAGAAGAAAGCCTTTTCGCGTTCTTGGGCATCGGTGCCCTGATCCGCCATATGAGTGGAATAGGTCGCATCGTTGCCCGTTGCTTCCTTGCTGGTATCTGAGAGCGATATGTCCTTGAGCAGTCCCATGTCCTCCAAAATCTCCTCACGCTGCTGGAGAAGCAATTCCTTGAAATGTTCCATGTTTATTTTGGTCATCGTAGGCATACCTGAAAATTTTTATACTTCTGCTTTTAGACAACTCCTCTCTTGAGGATATAAAATATACAATATTCGAAATTAATTGTCAAGCGATTTCTGCACCCGCTTTGTCCGCGGCATGGTGTCGGGTTTTGATCGAATTTGACCTCACATGACAAATGATCAGGAAAAAACATCTTGTTTTTTTCATGAATAATTTTATCTTAAAGCAACACCACTTCCTGAATAATTCAGGATAGACTGATCACGGAACTTACATCAGGAACTGCTCATGGCGGATTTACACTCAACCAAGCTTTTCTATTACCACGTGGCGGATAAACACCGCACATATTCTCCACTGAAGCATCTGTTCAAACCCGATGCGCGAACTGCTATTCCAGAAATTGAGATAAAAGACGGGATGAGAATACTCGACGTCGCATGCGGAAACGGTAAACTCATTTTCGCGATGTCCGATATTTTACATGATTTTCAGTTTGATGGCATCGATATCTCAGAATCAAAAATTAATCGCTGCAACAGGAAAAATAAAAACGACAATGTCGCGTTTCATGTATCGTCGGCGGACAGCATGCCATTCGACGATAACACATTTGATGTGGTGACATTCTGTAATGCTGTGCATCTGATCCCGCAAAAAGTCAAATCAATTGATGAAATACATCGTGTGCTCAAAGAGGGTGGAAAAATGTATCTGCTCGCCGGAATATCTAAAATGTCCTGGAAACAAAAGTTGGAGAAGATTCTTCGGCAGACGAAATTCATCAGACCGTTGAAAAAGTATCTGCCTCGTTCAGCGATATTCTCAAAAAGCTTTTTCGTGATCGCAACCAAGTAAATTATGCATTGTCGCTGGATGACGTCGAACCGGATTGCTTTTGCTGAACCGGGCACACGAAATTGTCACACAGCATCAATGAACACATTTTAATTGCCATGGGCGATTCAATTTCGCATAAACGCTTTTCGGTTGTCCTGATCACCACAGGATTTACTGCAATGCTAAGCCAGATCCTGCTTCTGCGGGAGATGGTATCCGTCTTTCTGGGAAATGAGCTGAGCATTGGAATGATGCTGGGCGGGTGGCTGCTTGGCACCGCCATCGGTAGTCTGCTTCTGATCAGATTGATCCCATCCCGGTTTCAGACAATCCCACTGTTCATCTGTCTGCATGTTGCTTTGGCCGGCTTGATGCCCGTAACCATCCTGTTGACCCGTTTGAGCCCCGGCTTTTGGAGTCTGACCCGTGGTGAGATGGTCAGTTTGCCGGTCCTGTTATCTTTACCGTTCACGGTAATGCTTCCCATGTGCATATTGATTGGCCTCCTGTATACGCTGGGTTGTGTGATCTATCATCGTCTGTCCGGTCATGGTGATTCGGCGATAGCGCGCGTCTATCTTCTCGAGGCTGCCGGTTCAGGTCTCGCAAGTCTGATTGTCAGCACCATACTTCTGCGATTTATGGATACGCATGACATTGTCATTTTCGTTTCTGTCGTCTATATCATAACCGCGTTTTACATGCTAGGCAGTTATCGTCCGGCAACATGGATTGTAAAGATCCTCTTGTTACTGCTGATACCCATTCTGGTGTTCCTGTATCCGTCCATAGATAGAAAATCTACAGCCCGTTTCTGGGATGGGTTCGACGTCAAACATACAGAAACATCCATATACGGTAATATCGTTATTCTCGGACTGGGAGAGAGCGTGAGCTTCTATGAAAACGGCACGCTGATGTTCACCTATCCTGACAGGCTCTATGCAGAGGAATCCGTGCATTTTGCCATGTTGCAACATCCGGATCCTGAATCTGTTTTGTTGATCGGAGGTGGAGCAGGGGGGAGTGCGGATGAGATCCTGAAACATCCTTCAGTAAAACGGCTCGAATATGTCGAACTGGACCCGAAGATCATCGAGTTAAGCCGGCGATATTTGCCGGAAACTGTGACACGACTATTTGAGGATACCAGGCTTCGTGTGATCCACCAGGATGGAAGAAGATATTTGAAAGAGACGGTGAACAGTTACGATGTGATCATCGTCAATCTTCCGGATCCGCACACAACACTTATGAATCGGTTCTATTCTCTGGAATTTTTTCAGGAGGCGAAACGTAAACTGGGGGCAACGGGAATCATTGCTTTTAGCGTTTCCTCACAGGAAAATGCAATCGGCCGGGATCTGGCAGCCTTCTTGAGTTGTCTGCGGGCAACGCTCGAGAAGAGCTTTGCAGATGTTGTTATCATTCCCGGAGATGTCAACCATTTCATTGGCTGTGTAGCAAAGGGGATCATCAGCGACCAATCCGGAAATGTGGTCGCCCGGCTGATGGAGCGCAACCTGAATACGCTCTATCTCAATCCGTATTACATTCCGTACAGAATGTCCGCTGAAAGAGTCGAATACGTGAGGCAAAGGAGTGAACCTCGCAGTGATACGCAAGTCAATCGTGATTATCAACCGGTAGGGCACTTCTATCAAATGCTCGTATGGACAACGCATTTCAACCAGGATGTTAAGCGCATACTCGGTTCAATGGCGATACATCTGAAGCTCGTCATAGCCATCGTATTGATTCTATTCCTCATTCCGTTCTTCGTATATGGCAGTCAGAAATCGAGACCGGGTAAGGGGTTGAAATACGGCGTGATCATCTCGATCGCATGTGTCGGGTTTTCGGGGATGGCTCTCGAGGTCGTCATCATCCATGCTTTCCAGGCGATTTGCGGATACGTCTACTATCAAGTCGCCATTATACTGACGAGTTTCATGGTCGGCATGGCTTGTGGAAGTTATTCCGGTATTCGATATGTGAGGCAACGTGATAACGTCTTGCCAGCATACTCATGGAATCAGGCTGGACTGGCGATCTATTCGTTGCTAATGACCGTCACGCTTTCGGTGATACATATGACAGGCTTCGTCGAGCTCCTTTTTTTTCTGTTCACCCTTTTCGCAGGGTTTATCACCGGTTTTCATTTCCCGCTGGCGAGCCATCTCTATGGCATTTTTCAGATGAGGATCGAAAGAGTGGCAGGATCTGTCTACGCGAGTGATCTGTTAGGCGCTTGCGCCGGTGCCATCGTGACAAGTACGATCCTTATCCCTGTATTGGGCATCATACGAACAGGCCTGGTCATTGCTATACTTAATATATCGATATTTACGGGATTGATGCTGATCCGTCCAAACGCGAAGCCATCGTCATCCTGACCAGTATATCAGATGAAGCTGATCCCGCCGAACAGGTAGCTCAACAGTCTCACAAAAGGAAGATAGATCGATCGGAACACCGGGATGTTAAACGCGACGCTGAGTACGATCAAAAAGAGTAGTACGAAATGTCCGTATCTGGTGAATAGATTTATATACGAATCATATTTTGGCGGTAGAAGGCCGGATAGTATCTTCGATCCATCCAGAGGTGGCAGTGGAATGATGTTGAAGAATGCCAGAATCAGGTTGATCACCATGCCATAGGCTGCCATTGATTTAATGATCTCCAGTGTTGTGTATTCAGTGGGGAACAGGGACTGCACGTTGAGTATGCGGCAAAGAATACCGAATACCAGGGCCAGTGCCACATTCGACGCGGGGCCTGCCAGAGATATCCATAACATATCTTTTCTTGGATTGGCGAGGTTGTTGGGATTGACCGGTACAGGTTTCGCCCATCCGATACTCACGATGAATACCATGATGGTGCCGAGTACATCGAGGTGTGCCAGTGGATTGAGCGTCAAGCGTCCCGCAGCACTGGCCGTATCATCACCAAGGCTGTTTGCAACATAGGCGTGCGCGAATTCATGTATCGTCAACGCCAAAAGAATCGGCGGCGCGATGATCAACATAAGTGGTAAAGAGAGCATCAGAATCCTTTCATCATATTATCTGATAACAGCGAGCTTGGCCGTATCGAATTTATCGTCGGCTTTGATTACGATCAGGTAAATGCCGCTTCCACCGGGGAATTGACCATATTCCGATCTTTCCCAAGTGAAACTGTTCAGACCGGTATTCTTTACCGGGAATGTGAAGTCCCTGACCTCGATACCGTTCTCGTCCAAAATCGTTATGGTCACGGGTGATTTTTCTTTCAATTGGTAGAATAGAGAAAAACCATCATGGCTGTCCGGCTTAAAAGGATTCGGCCCCAGTCCAACGATCAGGTCTTTCATCTTCAGCACCGACGGATCCACAGGATTGATTTTCTGTACCGTATATTCTCCAGTATTTTCAGCGTCATTGACATAGAGCAAATCCCAGCGCGTGAGTTGATCCACTGTCATGCGAACATTAAATCCCTCTTCGATTTCCGTGAAAAGCTGGCCGGTGAAACGGTTCAGTTCAAGAGTGAATGAAGATGTCGATCCCTCGTTATTCTCGCGATTGACAGGTATGAAGGCAACCCCATTCCCGGTCTCTGAATTGATCACCTGATAGTATGCGTACGAAAACTGATTCATGGTGCCCATGATGCTGCTATCTTCTGTGAAATCGACAATCCTCTTATAGGTGACCTCCGGGTACTCATTACTTTCACGATAGTATTGTAGTGTGTCCGATCTCGAGCCCGTGAAATAATTCCAGGCGGCGTATTCAAGAAGCGCATCGTCGAAATTGCTTCCGACTTCGGAAAGCGCCGCGTCAATAGCCTCTATTGCCGGCATTGAACGCATATGTTCCCATACACGCACAATGATCTCATTTCCGTATTTCCGGGATAGCATGTGATTGAACAGACAGTTGCCATATTCATATGATCCATCGTATGTGTCAAATGGCAGGTCTATATTTCGAAAAAATGAATAGAGGTAGAAATAGTAATCGTTCACATCGTCGTAAACAATCTCTTCCATCCATGTGGATGAAATTTCATAGTAAAAAACCTCATCCTCCCAGAATGCATTATCATTCGGTTTGAATTTGTATCCGAAATGGATGGCGTGGAAGTATTCGTGGGCCGAAGTGACACGCATACCGTCCAGCCCGGATGTGGAGAATCCAAAGTAATCGTTGTCGATCTCTGTATAGCCGTAATAGGCGTTTTCTCGCCCGGGCACTTTTCCCTCGTAGAATGTCTGTCCGTATATGCGAGTGAAATCGCGTATATAGACATCGAATTCATCACCGCCGCCATTGCCGAGATCCGTCGGTGGCGGAGCGAATCCAAGGACTTCAGTTTCGAAATCGTGGACATAGTCGAAGCTCTCGGCCACGCGGTCGACATAGTCCGGGATTCCGTTCTCCGGATCGACATCCGTCGCAGATACCGCCTCATTGCCGCTGAGCGTGTAATGAATCTTGAATTGCCCGGATGGGCTGATCACAGAGTACGGAAAGGCAGGCCTTGTTAAATAGTCTGCTAAAAGGTTTTGGTCGGCTGTGCTCAGCCGGTCCCAATGTCTTTTCAAATCGGCAGCGATCATCGTGCCGCTTTTCAACGGTTTTTCCGAGAGCGCAGCGTCCCGATATGTTTCCGCCAATTTCGCTGGTTCGTAAATTGCCAGCGCCCTGTTAACAAGATATTCCTCATGGCTGATCTGGCCGGATTCCAGATCGGACTGGATCATATTCAGCGCACTTTGACCAAGCAGTATTTGCGGAGCAATTATGAGCAGGAATAATACTCTTTTCATTTTAATCATTTTCTCCGGAATTTCAATGTAATGGGTACGCCGAAAAATCCAAATCGTTCCCTCATGCGATTCTCAAGATATTGCCGGTAGTTCGGTTTTATCAAATCCGGATAATTACAGAAGAACGCGAACACAGGAGGTGGTGATTTGATCTGCGTGCAATACTTGATCTTGATGTATTTGCCGCCGGGCGCCGGCGGCGGATTGGCCGTCGTCGCATCTTCGAGAAAATGGTTCAACTCACTCGTCTTGATTTTTTTTCTTCTCTCTTCAAAGACCGATGTGGCGATATCGATCACCTTGAATATGCGCTGCTTTGTCAGTGCGGAGATGAAGATGACGGGGATGAAATTTAAATAGGGGATTCTGTCCTGTAAATCGACCTCATACTCACGGGCCGTGTGCGTGTCTTTCTCGATGAGATCCCACTTGTTCACTGCCAGTAGAATGCCTTTGTTGAATTTCAACGCCTGTTCGATAATGGTCTTGTCCTGGTCCTGGATGTTGTCCCGGGCATCGATGAGAATGATGGCCACGTCGCATTCGCGTATGCTGTTGAGAGATCTGACATTGCTGTAGTATTCCACCTCATCTGTCACCTTGCTGCGTTTCCTCAGACCCGCCGTATCGATCAGAAGATATTCATGCTCTCCATGTCTGTATCTCGTGTCGATGGCGTCCCGCGTCGTGCCGGGAATTTCAGTGACAATCTGTTTTTCCTTTCCCAGGAGTGCGTTGACCAGAGATGATTTACCCACATTGGGTTTGCCCACAATCGCGAGTTTGATGATGTCTGTAGCCTCATCCTCTTCGGCCACATGGGCTGGGAGTGCCTCGACGACCTGATCGAGAAGATCTCCGATGTTTCTGCCGCTGATGGCAGATACGGAAATTGGATCGCCCAAACCAAGCGCGTAGAACTCATTCACATCCAGTTCCCTGGTGTCGTTGTCGACTTTGTTGACGACGAGGAATGTTTTCCGATGACTTTTCCTGAGCAATTGACTGATCTCCTGATCCAGATTCGTCAATCCGCTTTTCACGTCCAGAAGATAGATGACAACATCTGCTTCGTTTATGGCCTCCAGTACCTGGTTCAATACGGCTCTGTGAATCAGGTTATCCTTGTCAGGAAGATAGCCACCCGTATCCATCAGAGTGAAATGGACGCCGCTCCATTCCGCGTCCGCGTAATTACGGTCGCGGGTGACGCCGGGTTGATCATCGACGATCGCTTCTCTGCGTCTGATGATGCGGTTGAAAAGCGTTGATTTTCCCACATTGGGTTGGCCTATGATTGCAAGTATTGGTTTTCGCATCGTTGATGTCTTTTTATTGTTACTTCAGTTCGTTCAATAGTTCGATAAAATCCAGTGACATTACCCTTACGGATGATCCGAGTTTCTCTTCCAGAATATCGATGGTCCAGTCATCCAGAAAAAGCCCACTGTGATTGATGCAGTTGCCCGGGAGCAGTACCGTGTCAACCGGTTCCTTGTCTTTCAAAGATTCGAAAATATCCGCGCCGGTCAACAATCCGCTCACTTTAACGCTGTCACCATAGAAATTGTTCTTCACCGCGACGGCATCGATGATTAAATTGCCGATTTCATTGAGCCGTGGTACCACGGTTTTACCAATGAAGCCATGCGCCAGTTCACCAGTGACCAACCGAAGTAAGTGTTTCGACGGAATCGACCGGGGAAACTGTTCGGACTGTTCGGCAAAATCATCCATGAAATAGCGCAGCATGCCCACTCCATTCTCATATTGATGGAATTCATCGTAGCGACCGGCCGGAGGGATGTCGCGTTTCGCTAAAAGGTATATCTCGTCGGCCAGGTAGATAAAATGCGAATCCATTTTGCGATGAAATTTTTCGGCACGGGAATCGATCCAGTCAATGAGGCTTGAGGCTGAATCTTTTGTCATTGCCTGCAGCGGATAGAGTCCACGTCTGTGTCTGGTGAGTCCTACGGGTACGATTGCAATGGATCTGATCCATGGATGAAATGCGCTGAGCTTTTCAATGGTCTCCCCGAGAACGTCTCCGTCGTTGATCCCGGGACAAAGCACGATCTGCGCGTGAATCTCGATCCTGTTATTTGTGAGGAATTCGATTTTTTCCAGTAATTTGTCGTCCCGTCGTATACCCAGCATCCGGCGCCTCACTTCCGGATCGACCGCATGAACGGACACGTATAGCGGCGTCAGTCTTTGTTCAACGATCCGTTCAACATCGGCATCCCTGATGTTCGTCAAAGTGACATAATTACCATGCAGAAATGAAAGCCTGAAATCTTCATCTTTGAAATATAGATCCTTGCGCAAATTATCCGGGTTTTGATCGACAAAACAGAAGATGCACTTGTTGCCACAACATTTGTACTGAATGCCCTCGAATGCGATCCCGAGCTCCTCATCGGCCTCTTTTTCGACCAGATAGAGCCGCTTTTCTCCGTTTTGCACCACAGTGATATCGAGTTCTTCATCGCTGACATAGAAACGGTAATCGATGATATCATGGATATCATGGTCATTGATTTTTTTCAGTCTGTCTCCGGGGCGGAGACCAAGATCATGGGCGATGCTGTCTTCTTCCACGTGTTTAATGATCATTATTGAATCCGTCGCGTTCCTGATTCCACCGAATCCAGTCGGATTGTGCATCACTTCTCTTGTTGATCTTTGATTTTGCGTATTTGCCGTCGCTTCTAACCTCGATCTGATAGCCGGCGACGATTTGAACCCACTGATCCAGCGTGACTTCAAAGGGAGGCGGTATTTCGTGAGGTCCCTCTATTTCCACAGGTTTCAGGCTACGGGGCGCTCGCTGCTGTGGTGCCACCGGCTGCGACATTGACGCATTTTCCGGTCCCACGTCCACACTGCCGTCGTAAACCGCTACACGCGTGGACGAATCGGCGTCCACGCGGAAAATAGTACCCCTCACTGAACAGACGGCAGTTGGGGTTTGTATGGCAATTCTCTTGTCGCTGCCGAAAAGTGATTTGATGTTCATCCAGATCTTGCCCAGGGATAGAAATGATTTTTCGCTGATTCCGGACGCAGACATCTTGAGCTTGAAAACCGTTTTTTCGTCTATCCGTACAACGCCTGATTTTTTCAGTTTGATTTCACATCGCGCCTCTTTTCCCGTCTTGATGTTGTCTCCGTCATGGACGGGGGAGTTCAATCTGGCAGGAAACCAAGATTTACCCCCGGATCTCATAATCGTGACATCAGACGGATTACCGATCATGAAACTGACAGTACCGACGGATGTCATTGTGTCGGCCGAGAAACCGTAACACATCGCCATGATGAAGATTAACTTGAGCAGTTTCGAGGCAGTATGCATGATGCCCTCCTGAGCATTTTGAATCCTTTTTTATTGCCTGGCAGCCATCAACTCAGCGATCCAATGGTACGACAATATCACCGGTTTGCATGAATCCGCCGTCCAGGATAACTGTCTTTGAGATCTTCTCACCAATAAAGTCAATGATTTCCAGACTTCCTTTACGAATGTGTTCGTCGTACAATTCACCCTCAAAATCCGTTGCCTGATGCTGTCCCCAAACCTCAAACCAGTCACCGATCACGATACCGGAATTCCGGCCCGGTGTGAAATAGACGAGACTGTCATTCGCGACTTCCACAACCTTGCCGCGCCACTCCAGTTCTTCAGCAACGCCGACAATTTTCCGGATCATCGAGTTGATTGCTTTTCTCGTGGCCAGTGCGAGTATCGTCTGGTCAAATTCGAATGAGTCCTCGATCTCGTAATCGCTGTTCTTGAATCCGATCCCGGGCCTGACCTCTGTCGCCGAAACCCGGTCAGACAGTATCGTTGTCCCGGTTGATGTGTCCGTCATCCGAAAGCTGATCTCAATATGTCCCACAGT
The DNA here is from genome assembly GCA_036351795.1 of Candidatus Zhuqueibacterota bacterium. GTDB lineage: Bacteria > Zhuqueibacterota > Zhuqueibacteria > Thermofontimicrobiales > Thiofontviventaceae > JAZBPW01. The sequence continues at coordinate 34,774 of JAZBPW010000070.1, forward strand.
CGCTTTCAGCGCCAATCCCCAGAATCCCTTGTCTTCTTTCTCCTCCTCTTCATCCTCGTCCTCATCCCGAAATATATGTGATCCGGTCTCTTCGTCCGCCTCCGTGATCGTACCGGTGATCAGTGTCTGGACACCTAGCAGGCTGCCGACATCCGGCGCGGTCTCTTCGGTGATTATGCCGGATTGCCCCAGCGCCTGCTCCTGCAAAATCTCTTGTATGAGCTGTCTTTCGAGTACGATAAATCTTCCGGAACGCATCAGCATTGTGACCAGCATATCAGCGACAGCGCTGCCAATTCTGTCGCTTCCATACAGACTCTCATTCGCAAAATCCATGACTGCGACAGTGGTCTTCAGGCCATCGTAAGGCATGAATTCCGGCCCGCGAATGATTTCCTTTTTCCTCAGTTCTGTGTAGGCCGTACAGTTCAGGAGAAGAAAGATTGTGAATAATAGAATATTTCGAAATGGTAACTTAAGCATGCCGCGTATCCGGTTTGATCCCGCTTCGGGTGTTTCACTCAATGAAGTATATATGAAAAAGGGAGGAAAATGATGCGAATGCAGATTCCTCCCTCATCGAAAATCGATTATCGAACGATCAGTATGCTATTCGATTCTGACCAGTGCGCCGGCCTCAATAATCCCGGCACCTCTTTTAATGACGCATTTGGAGGCTTTTCCATTACCGATGTTGTTATTGGCAACGCCGATTTCACCGATCTTCGTCTCCTCAGAACCCAATGACAATCCTGTGTCGGGATCGATCAACTCTTCGCCCTTCTGGTAAACCGAAAAGACATCGCCGATATTTACACCGGTTTCAGCGCCGGAGTTAATATAGCAGTTGTTGCCGGTCACCTTGATCACTTTTGCCTGCCAGGGCAGAGCAGTCATCTGACTATCGATCTTGCCCATGATGTCCTCGATGGCCTCACGTGTGGCTTTGCCGACCAGCGATTGATCGAAATCGTTACGGTTTTTAAAACCCAGCTTCTGCGTATCGATTTTGAGACCTTTTTTCGATTTCTCTTTCCTCACGTTGTCTGCTGCCAGGATCTCCCCGGTTGATGTGTTGATAAAGCGCACATCTATGCCCACAGTGGCCGAAGCGTTCGAGATGCCGAAGCCAAATCCCTTCTGCTTCAGATTGATCCCGCTGCCGCTCTTTGCCCAGCCGAATTCAGTGACTGCACCGACAATGGCCAGTTCAACGCCCAGAAGTTGTCCGACCTTTGCCGCACTCTGTGACGTGACAGCGCCGGTCATGCCGAGCTGTTGCTCCTTCATGATCGACTCAATGGATTGACGTTCAATGACAATGTATTGACCGGATTTGACGAGCTCAGTGGTCAACATATCGGCCATTCCTTCCCCCACAGGCTGGCCGGTCCACCAGCGATGTCGATGCTCGGTTTTATCTTCAAAGTCGAACACGGCGACGCGTTTCTTCAGACGTTTCATCTGATCGCCTTTCGCCATGAGCGATGTTGCCAGCGACGTTGAAAATATCAGAACCAAGATTAAGATACATGCTCTTTTCATATCTTCACTCCTCAGGATATACAAATTATATTTTCGGAACGAGTGTCATCGTAATTTTGTTCATGGAGATCTCCAGGATCTTCACACTGAAATTATCAAAATCTTTAAGCTCGAGCTCACGCGCGAGCTGATTGGCATTGCCCGTCAGCTTCACGTCCAGCTCTGCGATCTCGGATGAGAATTTCCGCTGATAAATATCCTTGATGCCACGAACATAGTATTTCACATTCGATTTAAAATCATTGACCTGCGAGAAAGAATCCACGTTCTTTATGACGATCTTCACGGTTGTGGATTTATAGAACTCATCGCGCCATTTTTTGGAGATCTTGCTGATCAATTCGTCGCCCAATTTGACGGCAGCCTTTTCTATCGCTTTCGTGCCGCCGGTTACTTCATCAATATGAGGATACGCGGCGTGCTGGCTGCTGGTCGCGATGACAGAGGCAATATCCGCCTTGACCACACGTGCGGTGAGATTGGCCTGGCAGGATTTCATCCCGCCGAGGTTGATCCCCGTGGCAACTTTGGCAATCGCCTTTCCGGTGACGATGACTTCTGCGCCCAGGGACTTACCGATCTGCGACGCCATCTGACTGTTCCCGGTCGCTGCTGCGTATGCCTGTTCCGCCTTGATATTCTGACGCATTGTGGCGGCATCGATGACATCGAAACCGTTTTCCAGGAAAGTATTCATTAGCGTCGCTTCTGCGATGGTCATGTCGACGCTGAGAAAATGATACCTGTCTCGCGATTGCCCGATGTTCTGCTCATCCATGATGATCAGGATTCTGGGGTTCTGCATCTTTGCGATCAGATTCTGCAACGAATCCCAGTCGTTTTTCAGGTTTGCCATTTCAAGCAGCGCCTGGATGGATACTTCATACGTCGTCTGATCCGTCATGCCCTCGGACAGAATGTTGTATGTTTTAACGTATCCGTTGGACCAGGTGAGGATGTTGTCGGAAACGACCTGGAAGTTCTCCACCAGAGTGGAAGACTGCACGAACGTTCCCAGACCCTGTTCGACTGCGTTTCGCAATGCATCATCCAGCGCCTGATCCCGCGCCAGGCCCTTGTCACCTGCAAAAACAGTGGCAATGCCCTTTGCGGTAACCTCCTGATACTGCTGGGCAGACGCTGGCGACGTTGTCAGTGCTGCGGCCAATAATATAAGGAAGATAATCGTTATTCTTTTCAAAATAGGTGTCCTCCGAAATTGATATAGACAAAAAGAGAGGCATTTTGAAATGCCTCTCTTTAAGATCAAGCAAGAGTGCTAAAAAGTGATTCTTAACGCGTTCTGAAAGTCCCTGATCGCGAGAAGCGCATCAGCGCCAGACATTTTCTCATTCAGCCGGAACTCTCCCGTCATCTTATCCGCCTTCATGATGCCCCGGTCTGTCATCAGCGCAATCGCATTGTACGCATAGTGACTGGGTCTTACATCCGGATAACGCGAGGGTTCGCCAATGTATTTCGTCGCCAGCGATTCATCGCCGGTGACCATGATCATGATGCCCTCCATCACCTTGGCGTAATTGGCTCTGGTGATCGGCTGATCCGGTTTGAAGGTATGGTCAGGATACGCTTCGAGTCCCGGTACGTGGGTTTCGATGATATCCTTGATCCAGCTCTCCGCCCAGTGCCCTTGGATGTCAGTGACTGCTTCCATTTTGGTGACCTCTGTCGCCTGCAGTTTTGTCGGATCATCCGGTGCCTTGAAGCTTGTGTCATATACTTTGGGACGTTTCTTCTTCATGATTTCCATAAGCTTCAATTCCGACATCAACAGGACGGACAGATCAGCGCGATCGATCTCTTTGATCAAAGCGACCTTGGCGCCCACTTTGGTACCAGGAGCCGCGCGCTCGATTTTCTGTACCAGCTCCCATTCGGCGTTGGCTTCATTGGCATAGTCGCCCTTAAGCTCAACCACTTTCCGGAACGCGTTCACAGCGTTGCCAAACTGGTATCCCTGCTTGTAGGTAATACCTTTGTAATAATGTGCCATCGAATAGTCGGGCTTGATCTCAATAGCCTTGTCGAATTCTTTGACCGCGTCCTTCACCCAGTCGTTACCCTTTTTCTCCATGGTGTAGACGCGTCCTTTGATGACACGCGCATCAGCGGAGTTTTTTGCTTTATCGATGCCCTTGTCCGCCAGCTCATGTGCCTTGCCAAACATGTCTTTCGCCTTGTCCGTGTCCTTGCTCATCTCAGCACGTTTCGCCACGACGAGCGCCATGCCCGAATATCCGGGGCCGAAATCAGGATCCAGCGCTGTGGCGCGTTCAAAACCAGCCATTGCCGCGGCAAGATCGTTTTTCTCAAAATCCACCATGGCGCGCGTGAAATGGTTCTGGGGTGTGTCTAGGACGGATTCTTCCTTGATCGGCTTTGGACCGCAACCGTAGACTGCCACCAAAAACAGAAGAACCATAAATATAGCTGTTAATCTGAATTTATATTCCATCTTGATATCTCCTGGCTTTTAATGTTCTCCCCGGTCGGATGGCACCGGCACGGTTTCATTTAACCGGGGTCTATTGCAAGACAACCCTTTCGCAAAGAATGGTTGTCTTGATCTATTTGCGAATCTGATCTTAAAAAGAATCAGTCGACAATGAACATGACTTTGCATTTGTCGAGAAAATTCTGATTGGTCGCGGCCGAATGAACCGCCATGGCATCCGCGGCGGACAGAACAACATCAGCCTTGTTCGGTCCCGAGGTCTTCACTGCCGTGACGACCAGAGGATTGTTGGTTACGCGATCATTCGCTCTCGCACGATTCACGTCCTTGTCATATCCGACCATGCCCATTTCAACCGCCCATTTTCGATCGACGAATTTTGATCCATAGATCTCGTTGCCGCTTTCATCGAGAATCTTCGGCGCCATGGCAGGACGGACGTCCAGACCTTTGGCGATCACGATGAGACCGGTGTAAGCCGCTCCGCTGGGCTGCATACCAGTTCCACCCGGCTGGATCAACTGAACTCCCGGAGGTACCGGCTTTCCTGCCGGCCATGGCTGACCACAAGTCGGACATAGTGGCTGGCCTGTGGCCATGAATTGACCACCGCCGAAATTTTGTGGCAGAATGGCATCTGTCAGTGCACCGGATAGCGGAATTTCGACTGTCACCTCCACGGAACCGTCGGACAGATATTTGGGTTCGCCAATTTGCGTGAAGCCCTTCAGAATGCCTTCAACTCGCGTTGAGATCACATCGTTCTCCACCATCGAATTTCGAACCGTCGTTTCAGAGGAGAGCGCGATCCCCTTGACGGATTCAAGCAGATTACGCCATGCATCGACCTTTGCCGCGCGGATCGCCATGGCACGCTGCGCGTGAAGCGGCTGGTTCGGATTTCCGGCGCCAATACCCGTGGCACGAATGACCTGGTTCGACCAGTTCACTGTCCCGGCATTGCCAACCTGCTGGTTCACCCATTGCGCACCAGCGGTGAGCGCGATACCGAGTAGAAATATCATTGCAATTACAACAACACGATTCATCTTCATTTTTCACTCCTTATTATTAATGAGCACTTATTTACGCGTCTAAGCTTTTTCGATATGATTAAGGCTGATGAGAAGAGAGATTTGAAGAAATGGGATCACCTCCTTTCGACACCATATGAAGGTAATATAATTATGCTTTCTTTTCGTGATCAGCCTCACACTTTACCAAATTCAATACTTACCCCGCATTCACTATATTCACAACCTCCTGATCGAACTGTACACTTCCAACGAAAGCAAAAAAAATGAGCGAATGACGGGGTTCGAACCCGCGACATCTGGCTTGGGAAGCCAGTGCTCTACCAACTGAGCTACATTCGCTTTTTCAACTCTTCAGATCCATGATTGATAAACCGAAATATAATAGATTATTTTGAAACCAAAGTCAAGTAATTTTTTCTTAATTTTTAAACGTGTATTTATTGAAAAATGTTTCAATGTCAGATATAACTTTATTAAAACATTCCATGTTATGTATGTCGTACCATGCGATCTCTTTATTTTTTCTAAACCATGTCATCTGTCGTTTCGCGTAATTGCGCGAATTTTGCTTAATCAATGCGATCATATCATCACGGGACAGTGCGCCATGGATGTACTGAAACACCTCCTTGTAGCCAACAGTCTGCAGGCTGGACAGGTCTTCGCTATAGCCCTTCTCCATGATGGATGTCACCTCTTCGATGAGTCCATCGCTTATCATATCGTCCACCCGTTCTTCAATGCGGCGATAGAGCAGGCTGCGATCTGTTGTCAGTCCGAAATAGACGGCATTGAAATTGGAGGTCACCTCATCTTCCTGATGATATTTCGATAGCGGCGTTCGCGAGATCTCCCAGACCTCCAGCGCCCTCAGGATTCGCTGTTTGTCATTGGCATGCAAACGGGCTGAGGATTGTGGATCCACTTTTATCAGGCGTTCATAGAGTGCTGCAAGCCCTCTTTCTCTGACCTCTTCCTGAAGTTTCTGCTTCACCTGCGCGTCATGGATCTCTGCCTCGAAAAGTCCTTCAGCCAACGCTTTGATATAGAATCCGGCGCCGCCCACGACGAGCGGTATCTTGTCTCTGGCGATGATGTCATCGATTCTGGATCGTGCTTCTTTTCCGAATTTTCCGGCGCTGTAGTATTCATCAGGGAATTTAATGTCGATAAAATGGTGCGGGACGCTTTTGAGCTCTTCATGCGTGGGTTTGGCAGTGCCGATATCCATGTATTTGTAGATCTGGCGGGAGTCCGCTGAAATGATCTCGATATCGTGTTTCTCAGAGATTTTCAGGGAGAGATGCGTCTTGCCAACGGCGGTCGGACCAATGATGAAAGCGACCGGATTATCTCTTTTTTCTTCCATTTCTAAATTCTGCCGAAACGTTTATCCAGTTCTTCTTTGGAAATATTGATGACAACCGGCCTCCCGTGCGGACAAAAATATGGACTCTGAGTGGCGAAAAGTTGATCAATGAGAGAGTTCATTTCTGCGAGAGATAGCTTGTCGCCGGCCTTGATTGCAGTCTTGCATGCATACGATTTTGCAACGTTGTCCCGGACATCGAGAGTCGAATTTCGGTTTTTCTTGAATTCATCGATGATCCCGGAAAGAATTTTTTCGTCCTCTCCAAGTTTCAGCCCCGTGGGGACACCCTCGACAACCACAGAGTGACCACCGAATCCTTTGATGATGAAACCGATGTTTTCCAGGAATGGAAGTATATCACTGAGCAGGGAGTATTCTTCCGGCGTCATATCGTAGAGTATGGGGAAGAGCAGTTGCTGCGAAGATGGCTTTTTGATCTCGAAGCTGCGCAGTGCTTTCTCATAAAGAATGCGTTCATGGGCCACGTGCTGATCGATCACGATGATTCCGCTTTTTATCTCAGAGACGATATACTGGTTGTGGATCTGCCAGACATGCGTCCGTTCAAAGTGGTTTCCATCAGGCATATGTCTGGAATCCGCCGGATGTGGCTCAGATGATGCTTCTGATTCTGTGCCCGGTGAGATGAATTTGTCGAGATCCATGGGCGTAGCGCGCTGATATTCGGTGAGTGAAAATTGCGTCTGCAACGACTGATGGCCTGCGAAATTTTTCTTCTCCGGGTGATGCGGCGTCGAAACGCTGAACTGCGGGACGACGTTTGCCGTGGACAGTACGCTGAGTACTGCTTTCCTCAGAATGCTGTAGATGGCTCTCTCATCGGAAAATTTTACCTCCATCTTGGATGGATGTACATTGACGTCCACGTGCCTTGCGTCGATGTCCAGAAAAATCACGAACAGGGGGAATTCGCCTCGCGGAATGATCGTTCCGTAAGCCGAGATAATCGCGTGATTCAGCGAACGGTTGATGATATAGCGTCCATTCAGAAAAAGGAATTCATGAGCACGGGATTTTTTCGCCGTATCCTGTTTGCCGATGAATCCGCTCACCTCGATCATTGTGGAATCGTCCTGCAGCTCGAGAAGTTGATCTTTGTAGCGCGATCCAAGGACATCAATGATACGCTCTTTGAGCGATGCCGCCTTGTATTCGTAGACCTGCTTGTCGTTATGATGCAGTGAAAATTCCACCTGGCAATAAGAGAGCGTGAAGCGATTGATCACCGCCAGGATATTGCGGTATTCCGCTTCATCGGACTTGAGGAATTTTCTTCTGGCTGGTGTGTTATAAAAGAGATTCTTTACAGCGATAGATGTGCCCCTGACACCACCGGTTGACGCGATATCCCCGATTATTCCGCCATCGATCCTGATCAATGTCCCTGCCGATTGGTCCTGCGTCATTGTCTTTATCTCCAGACGCGATACCGAGGCAATGCTGGCCAGCGCCTCGCCGCGGAAGCCAAGCGTTTGTATGTTGTGCAGGTCATCATAGGATGCAATCTTGCTTGTGCTGTGCCGCTGAATCGAGAGGATTGCGTCTTCACGATTCATTCCGGCACCGTTGTCAACGACCTGGATCAAAGATTTGCCGCCGTCTTTTAATATAATCGCTATTTTGTCGCTTCCGGCGTCAATGGCGTTTTCGATCAGTTCCTTGACAACAGCCGACGGCCTGTCGACGACTTCTCCGGCTGCGATCTTGTTGGTAAGATCTTCCGGCAGAATGCTTATTTTATTCATCTGACTCATTTATGGAAAATGGATCTCCAGTTCATTCCAATTCAGTCTGTCTGCATACTTCGACACAGTATCCGTATTCTTCATATCCTGCCCTGTAATGGTAATCAGCAGGGTGGAGGTCGGTACGAAAATAAGCTCCGCGTAACGATCGATCGGATCGAATCGCTCCACGCATTTGCGGTCGGCCACTGTAGCGATCTTGATGTTATCCCCGGCCCGCTTCAGCATCGAGGGTGAAGAGAACATCCTTTTGATATTTCCGATCTTTATGGAGTTCGTCACGATCTCGATGTCCACCGATGGACCGCCGCCTTTCTTATAATATCTTTTTTTGACCTTGATCCCTGAAATGTGTCCCATGTTTGATGTCGTCGCGAACGCGTCATCGGCGCGCCAGCCGTTCAAAGGCTCTGGAAGAGAACTTGTCAATTTCTCCTCAAGACGGTCATTAATCAATTGCAGTGCTTTCTCCAGTCCCTGAACTGCCTCCTTCATATTCCCCTGAATATAGAACGCTTTTGCCTGATCCATGGTTTCAGTGACGAGATCCTGAGAGATCGATTGTGAGGCGAACGCCAAACAAAATACGATTGTCGTAACGACTTTCTTAATACACATGGATTCACCTGAGTTTGTTATGTTCATGATTATGGCACAATGATACTGATCTGATATAATATAGAAATATATTTCATAATTTCAAGACAATTATTTTCTTGTTTATCATAGATTATTTTTGTACTTTTTATATTAAATTACATCTGAAATATTGGATTTTTTTATGGAAGATTTGCTTAAACGGTATCTGTCAGGTGATCGCCGGGCGCTGGCACGATTGATCTCGATTGTCGAAGATGATTCGGATGACGCGCTGCGGCTCCTCGATCGTATCTATCATCGTGTCGGCCGCGCATATCGAATCGGTATCACCGGTCCCCCGGGTGCCGGGAAAAGCACGCTCGTCGATCAGATGGCAAAAACATTTCGTTTGCAAGATGCCAGGGTGGGTGTGATCGCTGTCGATCCGACGAGTCCATTCACAGGGGGAGCACTGCTGGGAGACCGTATCCGCATGAATGAATTGAGCACGGATCGCGGTGTGTTCATCCGCAGCATGGCCACGCGCGGAAGTCTGGGAGGACTCGCGCACCGGGCTCAGGAGGTTGCCGATCTGCTCGATGCTTTCGGCTTCGATATTATCTTGATTGAGACCGTGGGAGTGGGCCAGTCCGAGCTCGATATCGTTGAAGCCGCTGACAGTACAGTGGTGGTTCTCGTCCCCGAATCAGGTGATTCGATACAGGCGATGAAGGCCGGACTTATGGAGATTGCGGATATCTTCGTACTCAATAAATCCGACAGAGAAGGTGCCGAGCGTATTCTTCTCGAACTGAAATCTGTGCTGGGCCTGGATCAAAGGGATAAACCATGGCAGGTGCCAATTGTCCAGACGATCGCCAATACCGGTGACGGATTACCGGAGTTGATGCAGCAAATCGAGAATCACAGAACCTATCAGAAAAACGCAGAGCTTTTAACTATTAAAAAGAAGCAGCGTATCGAGTCGTATGTTCGCCAGATCATCGATGATAAGTTGACGGGCGATTTCTGGAACGAGCAGAGAATCGATATGCTCAACAAAGAGATCGACAAGATTTACGATAAGATCAGATCTCCATATTCGGCGAGCATCGATCTTTTTGAGTCATTCGATAAATCGGCATCTATCGACACACGGATCCACGAATAGGAGAATTACGACATGCAAGGATTAATACCTGTATTATACGCGGAAGGGGATGGATTGGCGGAAGCATGGGAGAACTCGCTGATCGAGGTACATAAACACGGATGTGATATCAAAACAGAATACGATAAACCCGGAGATCCACCAAGCAAAGATAGCTCGATGACGATCGTGGTCAGAGATCCGTTGTCCGAACCAATGATCCATAAAGATTTTCCCGGTGGCCTCGAGGACCTGCAGGAATATGTGCTCGAAGTATCGGATGGTATCAAGGATCACTGCGTAAGGGATTCGGCAGAAGATGCGGATGACACACGCTGGGAATACACCTATCATCAGCGGTTGTTCGCCTACGAAGTTCCCGGTCTGGAGAAGAAGTTCGATCAAATAGAAATGATCGCAGAGAAGCTCTCGAAGACACCTCACACCCGGCGCGCTCAGGCGATCACATGGCAGGTGTGGGAAGACAATTACTGCTATGATCCCGCCTGCCTGCAGAGCATCTGGTGCCGATTGCTGCAAGGAGACGATGATCAGTATTACCTGAATACAAATATCCGTTTTCGTTCCAACGATGCCTATAAAGCGGCTTTCATGAACATGTTCGCTTTCATACAGCTTCAAAAAAAGATCGCGGACCGCATTTCAGAATTGTCCGGACGTTCTGTCGCACTTGGACGTTATGTGCATCAGGCCGACAGCTATCATATTTACGGTTCCTATTTCAAGGAATTCGATGAACGATTTTTAAATGCGCTGGATTCCCGCTCATTTGAAGAGAGGACATTCCGATACCAGGACGTTAAAGATATCATGGAAGAGTCGATTCCGGCGATTTTGAGAAAAGCCGCACAGATGGGGAAAAAGGAATAGGCCGAACATCATGCAGGAGAATGCAGAACAGGAAATTGTAAGAAAGCGGATCCGCAATGTCACCTTGTGGGGAATGGCGGTCAATATTTTTCTCGCCCTGACGAAAGTCACTGGCGGTTTGGCCGTCACATCACTCGCCCTTGTTGCGGATGGCATCCATTCACTCACCGACCTGGTGACCGATGTTGCGGTTCTCATCAGCAGCCGGGCTGCCAGACGTCCTCCGGATCGAAACCATCCCTATGGCCATGGAAAAATCGAAACCGTCAGCGCACAACTCATTGGGCTGTTGCTGTTCATTATTGGTGTTGGTTTCGGCTGGTCGAGCATCAAAACGCTACTTAGTCTGGAAAAAGTATTCCCCGGACCTCTGGTGGTATTCCTTGCATTCCTCTCATTGGTGGCAAAAGAGATCGCGTTTCAAGTGACACGACGTGTCGCGCGTGAGACGCACAGCGCGTCTCTCTATGCCAATGCCTGGCATCACCGGAGTGACGCTTTATCCTCATTCGCTGTTCTTTTTGGAGGTGTAGCCAGCATGCTGGGGTTCGGTTATGGTGACCAGATCGCGGGCCTCGTTGTCGCCATCATGATCATGGCGGTCGGAGGCAGGATCATCTTCGACAACCTCAAAGAATTATCAGAGCATGCCATCGATGAAGATATGGTGAAGATCGTCGCCGAACTTCTCACGGAAAACAGAGATATTTGTCACTGGCATAAACTCAGGACACGGAAGATCGGAGCCGAAATAGTGATCGATGTCCATATCCACGTGGATCCCGAGCTCACTGTTCGAGAAAGTCATGCATTGACACTGGATATCGAGGAGGCGATTGCCAACAATCTTTCACAACCGGTTACGACGCTTGTTCACGTCGAACCGTGTACTGAAGAGGAGATGAAAAGACACTTTGCGAAATGAGATCCCTGTTTTTAGTCTTGTGTATAATCATTTTTCTCCTTGATTGCCAAGAGATTCAACTGGAAAGCTTATGAAAAACTATCAGGATATGCTGGAACAGATTGTCAGAGAGATCAACTCGCATGAGAGCGAAGGTGTTGTTGCATCCTATCTTCCTGAACTGGCACGTGTCGATCCTGATAAATTCGGTGTCCACCTGACAACGCTCGATGGGAAAAATTATGCCCTCGGCGATAGTCGTGAGAAATTTTCCCTGCAGAGCATCGCCAAAGTATTATCACTCACGTTGGCTGTCAAGCTTTTGGGCGAAGATATATTTCAACGCGTTGGCGTTGAACCCTCTGGAAATCCTTTCAATTCGCTGGTTCAGCTTGAATACGAAAGTGGCATACCGAGAAATCCACTCATCAATTCGGGTGCACTCGTGATCGCCGACATTCTTGTCAGCCGGCTCACCAATCCCAGGGATGATTTCATCCATTTTATCAGAAAGATTTCAGGCATTCAGTCTATCGATTATAATCAAGAAGTGGCACAGTCTGAAAAGAGACATGGATTCAGGAACGCTGCGCTGATTAATTTAATGAAGGCCTTTGGTAACATTGAGAATGATATCGATGTTGTCCTGGATTTTTATTTTCATGAATGTTCAGTAGAGATGACATGCGAGGAGCTGGCACAAACCTTTACACTCTATGCAAATCATGGAAAAAGCATGCACGATGGTGAAACCATCATCTCCGTCAGTCAGTCGAAGCGTATCAATGCGATCATGCAGACATGCGGTTTCTATGATGAGGCAGGC
>JAZBPW010000071.1:0-9386 GCA_036351795.1 Candidatus Zhuqueibacterota bacterium
CTGGCTCATACTCAGGGGGCTCAAGACGCTGGCCGTGCGCATGCGCGAGCACGAAAGAAACGCCATGAGGGTGGCAGCCTTTCTGGAAGAACAGGCGGTGGTTGAGCGGGTATTCTACCCCGGACTTTCCAGTCATCCGCAATACGGGTTGATCGGCAGGCAGATGACGGGCGCCGGCGGATTGATCTCATTCGAAGTACAGGGCGGTGCGGATATGGTGAATAAGATCATGAAAAAGACAGCGCTTTGCTACATCTCCCAGTCATTCGGTGGCGTCGAATCCATCATCGAACACCCGAAGACAATGAGCCACGCCTCCATGAGCGCCGAAGCGCAGGCAGAGGCCGGGATCACGGACGGGCTGATAAGGCTTTCCGTCGGTTTGGAAGATGGCGAAGATCTTGTACAGGATTTAGCGAGGGCGATTCAAGGATGAAAGTTGTTGTAGAAAAATATGGCGGAACCTCGCTGGGTTCTGTCGAACGCATCAAGGCGGTCGCGGAGCATGTGATCGCGAGACAAACACTGGGCTACGGAATGGTAGTCGTGGTTTCGGCCATGGGGGATACAACGGATCAGCTGCTCTCCATGATGAAGGAGGTGTCGCACGCGCCGCGGCAGCGCGAAATGGGGATGCTGTTGTCCACCGGTGAGGTGGTCTCCTGCTCTCTTCTCGCGATGGCCATTCAGTCCATGGGATCGAGGGCCACGTCACTCACAGGCGCGCAGGGTGGTATCACGACAGATAAGGTCTATGACAATGCCAAGATCCTGAACATCGATACGTCCAGAATAAAAAGACTGCTCGAAGCCGGTGAGATTATCGTGGTCGCCGGATATCAGGGACGCACCGGAGACGACATCACCGTGCTCGGACGCGGCGGATCGGATGCGTCCGCAGTCGCGCTGGCGGCTGTGCTCGGCGCTGAGTATTGCCATATCTTTTCGGATGTGCGGGGTGTGTATACCGCAGATCCGCGAGCCATCGATGATGCGGCGCTGCTCGATGCGATCTCCTACGAGGAGATGATCGAGCTCGCCGGTTCCGGCGCCAGGGTCATGATGGGGCGCGCGGTGGAGATCGCCCGCAAAAACGGGCTGAAGATCATCGTGAGTTCGAGTTTTGAAAAATCGGCAGGAACGATTATCACAAAGGAGAGTGAGTTGGAAAAAATAGTGATTACCGGAATTGCCTCCAATGAGGATGTATCCATGATCAACATTTTCGGTCTGAATACGAACGGCAATGATTCGGCGGAGATCCTGAACCGGATTGCCGAAAAGCAGATCAATATCATACTGCTGAATTCGACACGGCGGGAGGACAATAAAAGCATCCTTTCGCTGGTCGTCAAGCCTGAGGACGCTGCGGTAATCGAGGCGTTCCTTGAAGAATTTCATCGCGATTCGAAGATCGATTCATATCATGTCGATAATGATGCCGGACTCGTCTCCATCGTGGGGTCGGGAATCGCCAATCATTTCGGCGTCGCCTATGAGATGCTCGAAGAGCTCTCAAAGAATGATATCGATGTGTTGATGACCAGTACATCCGAAATAAAAATTGCGGCCATTGTACCCAAGCACCAAACGATTGAAGCGACACACAGGCTGCATAACAAATTCAAGCTCAACAATGTTCAGCGAAATGTATTAAAATGATGTGGAACAGGGTGTCAGGCTTATGAAAATATTGAAATTCGGTGGTTCATCAATTGCGTCACCAGCGAATATCTTTCATGTGAAAACAATCATCGATAAATATTTACATGAAAATGAAAAAATAGCCTGTGTCTTCCCGGCTTTTGAAGGAGTCACCGATGCATTGATGTCGATGAGTGTATCGGCGGAATCAAGGGAAGATAGCTATGAAATCGAACTGAAAGCGCTCGAAAAGCGGCATCTGGAAGTGGTATCGGAATTGATTGACATTAGCGGACAAAGCCGGATCAAGGCCAATGTGATATACGCTTTTAATGAGCTCGAGGATATTCTTCATGGCGTGTATCTTGTCCAGGAGCTGACACTCAAGACGACGGATTTCATACTGAGTTTCGGCGAACGCTTGTCAGCCAATATTATTACTGAATTTTTGAGACAACATTATAACCCCGTCGATGTTCTGGATACACGCGGGCTGATAATAACGGATGAGAGTTATACGTCTGCAAATGTGATTTTGGATGACACCTGTCGCAATATTGAATCCTATTTCAAAGAGCATCATGCGCTTCAAATCATTACCGGATTTCTCGGTGCAACGCAAAAGGGTGACACCACAACATTGGGGCGCGGCGGCTCAGATTACACCGCGGCAATTTTCGGTGCTTCTTTGAACGCGTCTGAAATTCATTTGTACACCGACGTTGATGGAGTGATGACGGCTGACCCGAAGAAGGTGGATAGCGCGTTCCTCATCGAATCAATGTCGTACGATGAAGCAATGGAAATGTCGCACTTCGGGGCAAAGGTGATATATGCTCCTACCATACAACCGGCGCTTGAACGCAGCATTCCAATACGTATCATGAATGTATTCCGTCCTGAATTACATGGGACATTGATATCGGATATGCCTCATAAAGGTAAAGAATTTCCGATATGCGGCATATCGTCCATTGATGAGATTGCGCTGATCAGGATTCAGGGCAGTGGCATGGTCGGGGTTGTGGGTATCGCCGGAAGATTGTTCAGTGTACTTGCCAGAGAGAAGATCAATGTCATCCTCATCACACAGGCGTCCTCCGAACATACAATCTGTTTCGCAATCGATATCAATGAGGCTGAGCGTGCGCGCACATGTCTCGAGGATGAGTTCAAACTGGAAATGAAAGCACGACAGATAGATGCCATTTCAGTTGAGGACACACTGAGCATCATCGCTGTCGTTGGTGAAAACATGCGTCATACGCCAGGTATTGCAGCTAAACTCTTCAGTGCTCTGGGCAGCAAGGGCATCAATGTCGTTGCCATTGCGCAGGGTTCGTCGGAATTGAATATTTCTTTGGTCGTTGACAGGAAGAACCAGACAGCAGCGCTGAACGCCATCCATGAGAGTTTCTTTTCTAATGAAATATAGAGGTTAAAACATGTCGAAGAATATATCGTTGAAAAAGAAGATACCGGTCGGGATACTCGGAGCGACAGGCAGTGTGGGTCAAAAGTTTGTGGAATTGCTTCAGGATCATCCCTGGTTTGAGATAAGGGCGCTGGCTGCGTCAGAAAGATCGAGCGACAAAACATATGCAGAGGCGGTGCATTGGTTTATGAAAAAGCCAATTCCGCCGGACGTGGAGCAGATGAGAGTGAGCGCATGCGAACCCGACCTGCCGTGCAGGCTCGTTTTTTCCGGACTCGATTCCAGCGTTGCCGGAGAGATCGAGCAGCGATTTGCCGAAAATGGGTATGTCGTTGTCTCTAACTCGAAGAACCACAGAATGAAAGGCGATGTGCCTCTGCTTGTTCCGGAGATCAACAGCGAACATCTGAGCATTATAGAGAGCCAAAAATTCGGTGACGGTGTGATCGTCACCAATCCAAACTGTTCTGTCATCGGACTGGTCATCGCTTTGAAACCATTGATCGATCGATTCGGCCTCGACGCCGTGAATGTGGTGACATTGCAGGCGCTGTCTGGTGCGGGATATCCCGGTGTGTCGGGTCTGGACAGCCTGGACAATGTGATCCCGTATATCGGGGGTGAAGAGGATAAAGTCGAAACTGAACCGTTGAAGATTTTCGGGAGCTTTGACGGGGAGAAGATCAACAACATGCAGATCAAAATCAGTGCGCAGTGCAATCGTGTGCCGGTGTCTGACGGCCATGTGGAGTGTGTGTCTGTGAAACTAAAGCAAAAGGCACGCCGGGATGAGGTCATTACAGCCTGGAATAATTTCGCCGGAGTTCCCCAGAAACTCGAATTGCCCATGGCGCCGTTGCAACCGATCCGCTATTATGATGAGAAGGACTACCCGCAGCCAAGACTTCTGCGGGATGTGGATAAGGGAATGGCAGTCAGCATCGGCCGATTGAGGGAGTGTCCGTTATTCGATTATAAGTTTGTGATCCTGTCGCATAATACGATTCGGGGTGCGGCCGGTGGAGCAATCCTGAATGCGGAACTGATGCTGCATCGTGGTTATCTGTCCTGAAATGTTGAAACAGAGGTTTAGCAAATTGGCGTTCGTTCCTATGCATTTTCATTTGGATATGTGAGCGTTTTATATGAATGAAACAATTCGCGTCTTTGCACCGGCGACTGTGGCCAATGTGGCGTGCGGTTTCGATATACTTGGATTCGCACTAAAGCAACCCGGCGATGAAGTCGTTCTGAAGAAAAGAGATGGTAAAGGCGTTCGCATTCTAGCAATCACCGGAGATGACGGCAAGCTGCCGCGTGATGTCAGGCAGAACACAGCGGGTATTGCGGCATCATCGTTTTTGAACCACATCGAAGCCGGGTATGGACTTGATATCGAACTTCATAAGAAGATGCCTCTTGGGAGCGGACTCGGTTCCAGCGCTGCCAGCGCAGTCGCCTCGGTTGTGGGTGCCAATGCGCTCTTTGGGAATCCGCTGAGCAGAGAAGGCCTGCTTGAATTCGCAATGGAAGGTGAGCGGGTTGCATGTGGAGCGGCGCATGCTGATAATGCGGCACCAGCGCTGTTGGGAGGCTTTACGCTCATCAGGAGTTATGATCCGCTGGATGTGATAAGTATCCCCACTCCGGACAAATTATTCTGCACGGTCATTCATCCGGGGATTGAAATAATGACCGGTGACGCGAGAAAGATCCTGCGCAAGGATATCCGCCTGAAAGACGCAATCGTCCAGTGGGGGAATGTCGCCGGTTTGATCACCGGACTCATGACCTCGGATTATGAGCTGATTGGACGTTCCATGCAGGATGTGATCATCGAACCCATCCGCTCCATGCTCATACCCGGTTTTCAGGATATTAAAAATGCAGCGGTCGAAGCCGGGGCACTCGGCTGTTCTATTTCCGGTTCAGGCCCTTCTGTTTTTGCGCTGAGTCGCAATCGGGAAATCGCCGGAAATGCAGGTAAACATATGGCTCAGGTACTTCGCAACCTGGGAGTGAAATGCACGCTGTACGTCTCAAAAATCAATAAGAACGGTCCTGTAATATTGTCTTCGGATGTACGATGAAATGCTACAGTACAAAAAATAGAAGTGGTTCATATTCCCTGCAAGAGGCTGTGCTAAAGGGGATTGCCGATGACGGCGGGCTTTTCATGCCTGCTGATTTACCCGTCATTGGTCATCACTATTTCGCGTCCCGCGATCAAATCTCATTTGCAGAAACGTCGTTTGATATCTCGCAGATGATTCTTGGTTCCGAGATTCCTGCCAACGTACTCAGAGAGATCGTCGAAAATGCCTTTACGTTCGACATTCCGCTTCAACAAATGAGCGATGAAATATATGCGCTCGAGCTTTTCCACGGCCCAACATTGGCCTTCAAGGATGTCGGCGCCGGATTCCTTGCCGGCCTGCTTGCCTATTTCAATCGCAATGCGTCGAGGCCGCTGACAATTCTGGTTGCGACCTCAGGTGACACAGGCAGTGCCGTCGCGCACGGTTTCCTCAACTCTCCGAGTATTCAGGTCGTCATACTCTATCCGTCGGGCAGGATCAGTGAATTTCAAGAAAAGCAATTCACAACGCTTGGTGGAAATGTTCAGGCTGTTGAGGTCAGGGGATCATTCGATGACTGCCAGGCAATAGTGAAGCAGGCATTTGCTGATCCGGATTTAAACAGCCGGCTAAGGCTTACATCTGCGAATTCAATCAATATTGGCAGATTAATCCCGCAGTCATTTTACTACTTTCACGCCTTCAGGCAGCTTCATAAACCAGGGCAATCTCTGGTGTTTTCTGTTCCCAGCGGGAATTTCGGCAATATCACAGCGGGACTCTTGGCAAAAAAAATGGGATTGCCTGTAAAGTGTTTCATCGCTGCCACCAATATCAATGACGTCGTGCCTGAGTATCTGGATACAGGGATTTACACGCCGCGAAAGATGACGGCAACAATCTCCAACGCGATGGATGTTGGCGATCCGAGTAATTTCAGAAGGATTCTCGATCTGTATAGTAATCGACACTCGAAGATTGTCGAAGATATTTACGGCGCCGTATTCACTGATAGCAGCACGCGCCAGGCGATGAAAGAGATCCATACCAGATATAACTATCTTCTCGATCCACATAGCGCTGTGGGATATCTCGGATTGCGTCAGTATCTTCAGGAAAGCAGATGCAAAATCCCGGGAATTTTTCTCGCCACAGCGCATCCCGCGAAATTCCGGGAGACTGTGGAATCTGCGACAGGAGGGAGGGTAGCGATTCCACAAAGACTTGCCAAAGCCCTCAACGGGGACAAGGTAAGCACCCCATGTACTGATAGATTCTCTGATTTCAAAGAAATATTATACGATAGAGCCTGATTTCACTTGACATTTGAAACAAAATTCCTTAAATTATGTCTCATAAATGACCGACTCGTCAGTCAATAAAAGAGGTGATATGCCCAAAATTGTCGACAAAGAGGCAAAGAAGCTGGAAATCCTCGAAGCCGCGATGAAGGTTTTCGCGGAAAAGGGATTCGCCAATACCAAGATGCTGGATATTTCCGAGCGTGCAAAAATTGGCAAGGGAACGATTTACGAATACTTTTCCAGCAAAGATGATATATTTGAATATGTTTTCATACACTTCATGAAGAGCATGGAGGCGTCGGTGACAGAGGCGCTGCATTGCGCGGAGACTCCTGAAGACAAGATCAGATGTATGTTCATGAACTGGGCCAACATGGTGGTTCAGCATTCATCTGATATCATGGAGGTGATGCTCGATTTCTGGGCCGAGGCTGTGCGCAAAAAGGATGAGGGGGAACTCGGAATCGTCAATCTGGAAAAAATCTACAGCGATTTCAGAGTGATCATCCGGTCCATACTCGAGGAGGGAATCCAGCTCGGACATTTCAGAGATCAGGATGCTCATCATACGGCATCGCTGTTGCTGGGGGCAATGGACGGGATCATGATCCAGTGGATCCTGAATAAATCGCATTTCGATCTCATCAAAGTGACAGACCATTCGCTTGATATTCTCCTGAATGGGATACGTATGCAGACTGAGGAGTAATCTATGTTACTATTTCACCCCGTTTTTCAAAGAGCGATCCGGACACATGAAACAGGTGCATATCCTGACCGCTATTCTGTTCGCGGCGTTAATCGCTGCATATAGTCTACCAGTTGTATTAAAGATCTTAACATAAGGAATTGACATGAGAGACAAAGCACTGACGGCACTGGCCAGACTTCATGTGAATCATCCATGGCGAATGCTGGCAATCGTTGTATTGATCACGATCATTTTTTTAGCACTGGCGTCCCAGCTTCAGGTGACCATGCGCTGGGCAGACCTGCTGCCTTCAAATGACAGGCGAACCATTCAGTTCAACAAGATCATCGAGGAGTTTGTCTCTTCGACGAGTATTGTGGTGGTTGTACAGGGGGAAGAATCGGAAATGAAGGCATTCGCGGATGAACTCGCACCACGTCTGCTGACCGCAGAATATGACGGCAAAACGCTTATTCAGCGAGTCGATTACAAGACCGAGATCGAATTTCTCCGGAAGCACGGATTGATGCTCATCAAGGAGGACGATCTGAAGAATATCGGTGACATGTTCAAAGACCCCAACCTCGGCGGATTGCTATTCAATATCAACAACGCCATGGAAAAGGAATATGTCGGACAGGAAGAATCTCTGTCCACACGAGAGAAAGAGGATCAGGCCTACATGTTTCTGGATGGATTGCAGCATCTGGTCAATACATTGACATCGACCGCCCTGGGAGAAGATATCTCACGCGATGATGCGAAACAGGCAGCTGATAAACTCCTCCTCGGTGAGCCTTATCTGATCTCATATGACAGGAAGGCGCTCATTCTGAATGCGATCCCCAATTTCACCATGTTCGATACCAATCTCCTGGTGAACGGTACGGATGCGGTGCAGGATATTGTCGATAAGTTGCTGCAAGAGTATCCGGGCGTGACCGCCGGGCTTACCGGATTCATTCCCATCGGACACGATGAGATGGTGTATTCGGAAAAGAGCCTGGGTTATACCACGCTGATTGCCCTCATCGCGATACTCCTTTTGCTCATCATCTCCTTGCGCATGTGGATCGCGCCGTTGTTCGCCATTCTCAATCTGATCATCGGTATCTTCTGGGCTGTAGGCATGGCGACAGTGGTGGCGGGACAGCTGAACATCATGACACAGATGATGGCGGTGATCCTGCTCGGTCTTGGGATCGACTTTTCCATACACCTGATCTCCAATTTCGCCGAATGGCGTGCCGCGGGCGACGATATTCTGACCGCAATGACGCACACATTCATGAAGAGCGGCAAAGGCGTATTGACGGGCGCATTGACGACCTGTTTCGCATTCCTGACCCTCGTCATCAGCAGTTCGCGCGGAATGAAGGAGATGGGACTGGTTACGGGATTCGGATTATTAGCGATACTCGTTGCCACATTTTTGTTTCTGCCCCTGATGCTTGTTTTTAGAGAAAGATACAGGGATAAAAAGCGAACAGGGGAGATCGTCAGGAAAGATATTACATTCGGATTCCTCGGCAGGATGGGGGAATTCCTGAGCTTGCGCTATGCATTCACGTTGCTGGCATCATTGATCATCACCGTGCTGCTGATATGGTCGGCTTCCAAGATCACCTTCGATCAAAATTACATGAACATGGAGCCGGAAGGGTTGACGTCTGTGACGCTGCAGGATACCATCATAAACAAATTCGACATGGGCATGGATTACGCCATGATCATCACCGATGATGTCGAGCAATCCAGGGCCTATGCGGATCAGTATCGTGAACTGGGAAGCGTGGCGCTCACCGAAGATATATCATCATATCTGCCCTCTTCTGAAGAACAGCGAAAAAGAGCGCCATATATCAGAGATATTTTCAGCAGCATCAGCAGAGCATCTGTCCGGTTGTCAGTCCGGAACAGTGATGTGGCAGTCATATTGCGAGAGCTGGAACGGCTGCAGATGAATGTGATGGAAATGCAGGATATCGCATTTCTCGGTGGACAGGATAAAGTGGATAAGAAGTGCAGTGAAATCGTTGGTACTCCGGACAACCCGGATTCAAAGAATACGCTTGGCGATTTAGTTGGCATGCTTGAATCCGATGCCAGAAAGAGCGCAGGAAGGTTTTCCGTATTCCAGTCCAGATTTGCACCCTATTTCAAAGAGACGGTCATCCAGATGTGTCATTCGGAACCGATACAGATCACTGACCTGCCAGAGACCGTCCTCGACC
>JAZBPW010000072.1:0-16800 GCA_036351795.1 Candidatus Zhuqueibacterota bacterium
CTTCAGGGCGTCGGTCCCTATGGAGAGGCCAAGATCGATGCCGAGAGGCTGTGCGAAGAATCCAGGGAGAAGGGAATGGTCATACCGGTACTCCGTCCGAAATCTTTTATCGGACCGGAACGGTTGGGCGTGTTTGCAATGCTTTACGAATGGGCCAGCGAGGGGCACCATTTCCCGATATTGGGAAGCGGGGATAATTTATATCAATATCTGGATGTGGAAGATCTGTGCGAAGCGATCTGGCTGAGCAGCATGCTCGATACGCAGAAAGCGAACGATACCTTTAACATCGGAGCGGAAGACTACGGCACGGTCAAGTCCGATTTCCAGGCCGTTCTCCACTACGCCGGCTTCGGCAAACGCATCATCCCGTTCCCTGAAAAACCGGCGATCCTTGCATTGCGAATCCTCGAGAAGTTACGCCTTTCACCTTTGTATGAATGGATATATGAGACCGTTGGAAAAGAATCTTTCGTATCTATTGATAAAGCGCAAAAAAATATCGGTTTCCGGCCCAGATTTTCCAATATCGACGCACTGATTCGAAATTACAAATGGTATCTCGACAATAAAATGGCTCTGCAGGGTGTTGATGGAATTTCGCATCGCGCTCCCTGGTCGCAGGGAGCGCTGAAACTCCTCAAGGTATTTTTCTGATCGTCGGGATTTCCATCGATATCTATCAGATAAATCTTACACTGACGGAAAATTTCGCGGGCAATCCTGTATCAGGCGCTATCCATAGATTCTTTACGATGAACGGCAGCGTGTATACCCTGTCCCCTTTCAGATCCTTTATTTTCTTTCTAATCGAAAACAGCACCGTGCCGTTAGCAGCCAGCGTGATCTCTTCAGGAAGATGAATTTCGTCCGACACTGCTTCCAGGATCAAATGAAAAGGGAGATCAGACAAATTTTCGATATGAACATACGCAGTCTCCCTGCCCTCTACAATGAGTTCAGTATTCCTCAGGCTGACGGCGGCATCAAAGATCGCTTTGAGAAATTGTTCTTCGCCGATCAATACATCTTCCCAGTAGACAGCAGTCCTGCGTTCGCGCAATGCATCTTCCAGAGCCATCACCGTCCTGTCCTCAGCAAAGACCAGCGTCATTGGACGATGCTCCCCCCTGCTGAAATCATAATCCATCTGAATCGGATTGTGAATGTCCGAACTTCCGATCATGGTCAGATTCTTCTCCAGACACCATTGATGGGCTTCCGGGTAATAACTCCTGCCGTTCACAATTTCAATACCATGCAGCAAACCTTTCTGATACAATGCAGTGTGGTCGTCATACCATCTGGCTACTCCATCCGGTTGATGCGCTTTCCATCCGGGATGATTCCAGAAAATAAAAGCGCCCTGATCAGCTGCATTTACAATGGCATCCTCATATTTTTCTTCATCAAGCGCGTTCACGTCATTCAGAAATATTGCATTGAGATGCCCCGGCGGCATTTTGCGCGTGATCTCCCCGCCCTTGATGAGGATCAGGTCCAGTTCCTTCGCACCTCTCGCAGCGATCTCATAAGATCTGTTCATATCTGTATTCACATCATCTTTGTGCGGCAGGTATTCGATGTGATCGGTGATGGCAAACGCGTCCAGACCTTCACGCCAAATCTCCTTGGGGCGAATGCTGGGCCAGACGAACCCATCAGAGAAGACGGTGTGCATATGGAAATCGCACTTGAGCGTCACATATCCAGGGATATCCGGGATGTTTATCTCCGCCCTCACGTTCTGCTGCGCTGCGCTTTCGAATGTGTATACACCACAGAATGATAAGATAGCTAAAACTGTCAGGCCGAAAAGCAGATACCGTTTCATTTTTCCTCTCAATGCGTTGGATTGATATTCATAGCTGTGAATTAAATTTGATATGGGATAGTAACACATTTTATCCTGAAATTCAAGAGATTTGTTCTTACGTATGATTGAATTTCAAAAAACATGACAACAACATCGAATGTGATTGATCGAACGGATGATTGATGAACGATGTGTGCTTGTAAAATTCAACAGTCATGCCTTCAGTTCGGCAATAATCTTGTGATGAACGAAAGGGATGTCAGAGCACTCCATAAATGCAGCCGGCACATGTGGACAAAATGACGACCAGAGCGATATATACCAGTGTCTTCTTCGACCCAATGACTGTGCGAATCACCAGCATGTTCGGCAGGCTCAATGCCGGACCCGCGAGGAGCAATGCAAGCGCCGGTCCTTTCCCCATGCCCGCGCCCAGCAACCCCTGCAGGATCGGGACCTCTGTCAATGTGGCGAAATACATCAGCGCGCCGGAAATAGACGCAAACAGATTTGCCCGAATGGAGTTGCCACCAACGGCTGTTTGAATCCATTCGGTGGGAATGATACCGGCATCAGAGTTCGGACGTCCGATGAGAAATCCTGCCACCAGAACACCCGCGAACAGCAGCGGAAGAATCTGCCAGGAGAAAAACCAGGTCTGATCGACCCATTCCTTGAGCTCGTGTTTCTGAAACCATCGCCAGATTTGAAATGCGAGCATGAACAGCAGCGCCGCGACCAGGATCCACTTCACCTGAAACAGAGCGTTCCACAATCCAACAGGCTGGGCAGGCTTTCCCCATGCGGCAAAGATGAGGATCAATACCAGCGTCAGAAAAAAGAGTCCTGTCTTCCAAAGCGGCCGGTCGTCATCTTCCATGCCGGCTATCATTGCGGTCGATTGAAGATCACGCTCTCTCTCTTCCTTCCGGTACAGTAAGGACATGGTCAGACCGATGACGACGGAGAAGAGAATGGCGCCAATCGCCCGGGCAAGCCCCAGTTCGAATCCCAGTACCCGTGCGGTCAGAATGATGGCCAGGACATTGATCGCCGGGCCGGAATAGAGGAAGGCCGTTGCAGGACCGATGCCGGCGCCGCGCTTGTAAATACCCGCGAAAAGCGGCAGCACGGTACACGAACAGACAGCGAGAATCGTCCCTGACACAGACGCGATACTGTACGAGATTATTTTCTTCGCCCCCGCGCCGAAATATTTCATCACGGCAGCCTGATTCACAAATACGGAAATCGCTCCTGCAATAAAAAAAGCAGGTACAAGACAAAATAACACATGCTCCCGTGCGTATTCCTGAAGCATGAGAAACGATTCAAGCAAAGCTGCCTGGATATTCGATTTCCCAAATGGGATGTAATAAGCAGCGATAAATGTAGTTACAATAATAAGAAGCTTTGTCCGATCTTTCATTTATAAAACCTTTCAATCATTTGAAAAACAAATAAATTCCGCCCAATATCACCAACACCCCGCATACTTTGCGCAGGATAACCGCGCCTTTTGTCTTCTCCGTCCAGTTCAGATATTGCTGGACTCTTTCAGCAAGCGTGCCTGCCAGTACAATCACTGAACAATGTCCAATGCCGAAAGCAGCCAGCAGGGCAATTGCAAAAATCAGTTGCGTGGATGCTACTTGAAATACAACTCCCAGCATGGGCGCCATGTAGGCGAATGTGCAGGGTCCTAATCCGATACCGAATAAAAGCCCTAAAATTAACGCTGCCAGCAAGCCTTTTTGTTTAACCCCGCCGCTGCTGAATCCACTCCAGTCCAGTTTAATCACATCGAGCAAATAGAGCCCGACGGCAAGAAAAACAACGGCGACCAGATAGTTACCAATGCGACCGATATCACCCATCATTCTGCCAAGCGAAGCCGTGATAAATCCAATGGCAGCAATCGTAATTAAAATACCCACGGCAAACATGAGCGATAGTGAAAAAGCCCGCCCCACAGAAACACGTCCCTGTTTATCGACAAAGCCAATGATCAGCGGAATGCTGGAAAGGTGGCAGGGACTGAGCAGGATGCTTAAAATACCCCAAAGAAACGCAGCGCTGATGGCAATGGCAGGACTTCCCTGAACTGCATTGGTCAGCCAGGTGAACAATTCTGTTAGCATTGCTTCCCCTGTTTATTTTTCAATGTCAACCTGTTTAAGTATTTTCAATCCTTTTTCGATCAATAGTTTTTCGATATCTTCCTTTGGAAAGAATCCTTCATGCCGAAAGAATTCCGCACCTGTTTCATCCAAAAAGACCTGAGTAGGAATTAGTTTGATTCCGTATTTTCGGCCGGGTTCAGCATCTTTCCAGACATCGTGAAATACGACTTTCACCTGGCTTCCGAACTCTTCTTCAATGGCTTTCATCACAGGCTGCATCATTTTACAGGGAATGCAATTGACCGAGCCCAACTCCACGAATGTCACTTTTGGTTTTTCCTTCGCAACAGTGGAATCCGATTGCGCGTGTTGCTTTTTGCCGGAGTCAGAACTGCTTTTATTGCATCCGCAAAAGATCGAGACAGAAGCAATAAATAAGGAGATGAATAACAATTTGATATAACGCATTAACCACACTCCGATCTAGTTTTCGTTCGATTCCTGAATCCAGTTTTTAATTTGATCGATTGACGGAATTTTACCGGCGCTTTTTACTTTTTCATTAATGACCAGTCCCGGCGTCATCATCACGCCGTATGCCATGATAGCATCGAGGTCCTTCACCTTCTCCACCTCTGCCTCCACACTCAGTTCCGACAAAGCTTCTCTTGCCGCTCTCTCCAGTTTTTCACATTTCGCGCATCCTGTTCCCAGTATTTTAATGATCATCTTTTTCCTCTCCAGCATTTAATTTTTTCTGTATCAGTGATTTCAGTTGTGACAGGGGAAGCGACCGTCCATTCAAAACGACGGCATCGTTGATTACCAGCGATGGCGTCCGAAGCAAACCATATTCGGCGATTTGGTTGACATCCCTGACATGCTGAACATCGGCAGCGATATTCAGTTCGTTCAATATCGTTTTCACATCCCCTTCCATCTTGTCGCATGCCGGACAGCCGGGTCCCAGTATGCGAATGGCCGTATGAACAGATTTTTCATCATCGACCGCTTCTCCCAATGCTTTCTTATATTCACGCAATAATGCCTGACTGTATTCTGTTGTTTTGGAATCAGGAATCCAGTTCTGCTTTTTAATTTTTTCCAGTAGCAAACGCTGTAATTCAGCATCATTTCCCAGTTTCAGGCGCTTCACACTTTCAATCACACCTGATAATCCGATAATGCCAATACGATGCCCGCTGATGGCTATATGGGTGATCTCTTCACACATGTTAATTGTTCTTGGCAGGGTTGACTGTTTTTTGCTTTAAAAATTCTTTAATCTCATTTTCAATGTATACCTGATATGTCGCTTTATCCCCGACCATTTCCCAAATTTTATCAAGTTCCTTCCACGACTTTTCTTTATCAGATTCAGTTTTGGATAAAATGACATGTTTATTTGATAATAAATATTTCCTGGTGAATACTTCGTTTTCTTTTTTGTCACAATTGACTGGCTGGAATTTGATCATGCCATTTTCAAGCTCTGTTTTAAATTTTGTGCTAACGACTTCCTCTGCCCACTTTTCCATATTATTGCAGGTCATACATCGATATTGACCATGAAAGTAATAGACTGTTATCACAGCTTTATTGGGGGGCTTATTTTTTATTTTTTGAGTATCCTGTGAAAAAAGTGAAGGAGCTATTAATAACAATGCAATCATTAGAATTAAAAATGGTTTATTAAAACGATTCATTTTATTCTCCTTAATTTGATGACCTGATCAGATGTTAATGGAATTCATAAGAATTTAATCAAACTGACTTTTTGATAAATTCATGATTGAGAATATGAAAATAATTGTTACTAATAAAACAATGGACACTTCAAACACCGAATAACTCAATCGTGTTAAAAATCCGATAAGCGGCAGCTTCAGCAGCATGAAAACGCCTGCTATAATAGCGATTACGATAAAAGTAAACAGCCATTGAAACTGTTTCCGATTCTGCTGCGCTGCAAAAGCAAATGCGCCAATGATAATCAATGCCGAAATCAAAAAATGATTTGCGTCCAGCCAGAATCGTGTTGGCAGGGCATATTGTTTAAGCTGTGGCTGCGCCAGCATAATGAGAAACCCTATGAATGCTGCAATTGGAATGACAAGCGGCGTCCACTTTTGTGTTAACAATGATGGCAGCGTGTCCAGCCGATTGGCTACCAATCGTTTGTATGCCCAGCCGATGAACACGCAGCACAGCAAGATCAACAGAAAATATAACACGGGTTTCACATAGGTTTCTCGGAAAGCGCCAAGAGTCAATAACGCACCGTTCAATCCCAATAGTTTATATTGCGGCATCAAAACTGGCTTGCCGTTTTCATCAAACGGGTATTGTACAACGCTTGCGAAAAACGGTGAATCGGCGCTGTGGCAATCTGTGCAACCACTCACGCCCAGCGCTGTTTTGGCTGGATAAACATCGTGATTGTATTTATGCATATTGCCGTAAACAGACGCTTCCCATTCTTCTTTAGAAATTGTGCGATATTCTGTGCCTGAGGTGTAAACCCGATCATTCATCGCCCAGACCACCCGTTTGCCGTCCATCGGGTATTTGGTATCTTTTAGAATTGACGTGACAGCTGCTATTAATGCGTCAATCTCTTCAGGACGATTTACTTCAATGACGCCATTGCCATTATCGTCTTTAATTTTTGAAAGCTCAGGATATGTATCAGGATTCTTAAAATACGTTGTCCACATTTTGTAAATATCGCCCATCTTCGGCTGCATCAAGCCCGGTTTTCCATCTATTTCAATGGCTGGCCAGGCGCTGTGCACGCGGTTAACAGGATAAATTTTTCCTTTATAACGCGCCAGTACAGGCGTGAACGGATCGGTGGGCTTGTCATCGTAGCCCATCATACCCATGTTGCCATAGTGGTTGTAATACTGCATGTCAGGACCGTAAAATGTCCATAGATGTTTTCCTTTGCTGGGAATTTTTGTGCCTGGATTGAAGACATCGCCCGCCTGAAACAGCGCGGGTTTTACCGTGCGTTGGGGAATGTGGCAGGTTTGACAGGCGATATTGTCCAGATGCAGCGGCGGCAGCCAGGAGTGTTTGGCGACAGGCGCTCCCAGATGACCGTTGCTGTGGCAATAATCGCAATCGAGCATGGTGTTATCCAGATCGTTTCGCACCAGTCCGCCTGGATCATCTCCTTTGGCAATCTGATGCATTTCCCGTTCATTTATTCGCTTGTCCAGCGCTTTCGACCCTGCAGGGTGGCAATCGACGCATTTGAGTCCTGCCCGCAGGTGAACATCGGTGCGAACGGAAAAATTAGCGCCGCGTTTTTTCCAGCCAGGCTGGGCATGGCATTCAAGGCAGGCGTTATTGCGTGGCTCACGGACGATATGCGGTGACATCCTGCCATCGGAATCAAACAAGGATGTGTTATAGATTACTTTTACAGATTCATTTTTCTGGATTGATCCTGTCACCGTTGCCCAGCCCGCCGCGGCGGTTGGCATCCATCGGAAATTAAAATTTGACAGTTGTTTTTTGCGTTCTGAAAAATTATATTCAGGCTGATGACAGATCATGCAATCGCCTTCCATTGCGCCGCTATTATTCCAGTGCGCCTGATAATAGTCGCCGTCAAAATCATTATCGCCGCCTGCGGTGTAGCCTTTTTCTGTCATAAATTTATCGTAGCGTTTGCCATTGCGGTCATATTCCGCCGATCCGCCGCCAGGATGACAATTGCCGCAGCCCGCTGTTATAAAACTGAACGACGTCATATCCATTGTTTTGGGATTATCATTTTCCTTGGGCGATAAATATCGGTACAACGGCGCTGGCGAACACCAGTTGCCGCCGTAATTCCCGGGAGTGGATGCCCACTGAATGCGTTCGGCTTGAGCAGCGGTCGGTTTTTCTCCTGCTCCCTGTGTGAAATGGTAGCCTTTGGTAATTTTTTCATAATCATGACAGCCAGCAGCCCCGCAGGTTTGTTTTGGAGAATAGGGCTTGTCGGCGTTTAGGTTGTTTACAGGATCAATAACATTGCCTGCTTCATCCTTTAAAAAGAATGGCGGACAGACAGAATCTTTGATAATTTGTTTTTCCCTTACTTGTATATCTTCTGCATGGGTAAGGGCAGAGCAAAAGATAAAAACAAATAATATAATGATATAATAGAGATTTTTCATTCTCGTATCCATTTTTGATATGAATAATTTAGGATAACACAATCTCGCTTTGCATAATATACAAGCTTGGTAAAAGGATGAATTTATAAAACTGGTTTAAGCGCTGCTACTTTTATGCTTCGAATGGACTGTTCCAATTCTTGAATATCAACTGAGCCTGTCATTTCAAGAGACTTCAAAGCAGCAACATCAGTATCATGAATAAGTAAATCAATCGGGAATATCTTATCATCAACAACTTCAACATCCTGAAAACCGGCATCTTTTATCTCACCTAAATAATCATCCCTTAAAAGCGCGCCCGCCAGACACCCTGCGTATGCGTCAACTGATTGTTGGAGCGGCGCTGGCAATTCGGTGAGAAGAACAATATCGGAAATCATCATGCGTCCGCCCGGCTTCAGTACCCGGAAGGCTTCCCGGAACACCTGCGCCTTATCAGGTGATAGATTGATAACGCAGTTAGAAATAAGAATATCCGCAACATCATCGGCAACGGGGAGATGCTCGATTTCTCCTAATCTGAATTCGACATTACTGTAATCCCCTTTGCGTGCGTTTTCCCTTGCTGTCTCGAGCATTTCCGCTGTCATATCAACGCCAATAACTTTTCCCGAATCGCCAACTTTTTGTGCGGCGAGAAAACAATCGAAACCAGCCCCAGAACCAAGGTCGATCACTGTTTCTCCGGCTTTGAGTGATGCAAGCGCCAATGGATTACCACAGCCAAGACCTAAATTAGCTCCTTCGGGAACTGCTGCTAATTCGTCATCAGAATAGCCGATGGTTTTGCTCAGTACACCGGCATCGCTATGCCCGCAGCAACATGGAGATGACGGCTGGCAGCATGAGCTTTGCTGACTGGCGATTTTACCGTACTTCTCCCGGACAATCTTTTTGATGTCTTTTGTTTTCATCTACACACCTCATAAATTATAAGAACTTTATCATTTCTATAAATGCCTCATAGGAAGGTAAACCGCTCGGATAAAACCGGCACGCCAGATGCGGCTCATCAGGGACAGGGTCCCCAAACAGGTCTTTCCCATTTATGAGAATTGTAGGCGAACCGCGAAACCCAACTTTTGCTGCTTCTTCATCGCTTTCAACACGAGTGAGTATCAGAGTGACTTCTGTATGCTCATCCCGATAACGTTCACACAACCGAATGGCTGGCTCCGCATGGGGACAGCCCTCGAAATATTGAACTTCAATTTTAGTCATTGAAATACTTCCTCTGAAAAAACAGCGCCACATTAACCAATCCGATCAACACTGGCACTTCCACCAGCGGGCCAATCACAGCCGCGAACGCTTCGCCTGAATGAATACCAAATACGGCTACCGCCACGGCAATCGCCAGTTCAAAATTATTGCTGGCAGCGGTAAAGGAAATGGTTGCCGTCTTAGAATAATCTGCGCCAACCTTTTTACCCATGTAAAAAGAGATAAGAAACATAAGCACAAAATAAATAAGTAGCGGGATGGCAATTCGCACTACATCCAAAGGTAATTGCACAATATATTCGCCCTTTAATGAGAACATAACAATAATGGTAAACAGCAGGGCGATTAACGTAACCGGGCTGATCCAGGGAATGAATTTAATTT
This sequence comes from Candidatus Zhuqueibacterota bacterium, assembly GCA_036351795.1. GTDB lineage: Bacteria > Zhuqueibacterota > Zhuqueibacteria > Thermofontimicrobiales > Thiofontviventaceae > JAZBPW01. The sequence goes on from JAZBPW010000072.1 coordinate 9,723, forward strand.
GATACCAATCCACACCTTTTCGTTTTATCAGAGAAAAGCGTGTAATAATACCCGCAATAAATGGAATACCCAGATAAATGAACACGCTTTCAGCGATCTGTCCAATGGTCACTTCAACGGCTGTTCCTTCAATGCCAAACCATGTTGGCAGCACAGTAATGAAAACATACGCGTAAATTGAGAAAAACAACACTTGAAAAATTGAGTTAAATGCTACTAAACCTGCAGCGTACTCTGTATCGCCCTTCGCAAGTTCGTTCCAGACAATTACCATGGCAATACATCGTGCCAGTCCGATCATGATTAATCCGTACATGTATTCAGGGTAACCTTTTAAAAAGATGATCGCTAAAAAGAACATGAGGATCGGGCCGATGATCCAGTTTTGAATGAGTGATAAGCCTAAAATTCGCCAATTGCGGAATACTTCGCCAAGTTCTTCATATTTCACCTTGGCAAGCGGCGGATACATCATTAAAATTAAACCAATGGCAATGGGAATATTGGTTGTGCCGACCTGAAAGATATTCCAGAAATCAACAATTTTGGGAAACAGATAACCAGAGCCCACGCCAACTAACATGGCAAGAAAAATCCAGAGAGTAAGATAACGATCGAGAAACGATAGTTTCTTTACAACGCCTTCGCTCATTTTTAACTCGCTATTTTTTTTTCATTAATAAATTGTTCCAATGTCGATTTTATTTGATCCCTGACAGTTCGAAATTCATTCCAGTGATCTGATGTAGCCTTCTGCAATTTGTGATCGACAGGAATTTCCTGTACAAAGAACGAATATTTTTTGTTTCATATTACATTCTTTTCAATTCGAGTTTCATCGAAATGTTATGACTAAAATTTTTTACATTTTGCAAAGATCTAAGCGATTAGTTGTTTTTAGTTTTTGCAGGTCAGCTTTTACCTGTTCATCATTATTAAGCCAGAATGCTAATAATGGAAGCATTCCGTTGATAAAAGCATTATTAGTACGAGTATTTAAATAATAGTCGACCCACTTGCCATCCTTCACATCTTCTATAATTCCAGCCTCTTTGAGTATACTCAAATGACTCGAGACCGTGGAGTTGGCGATACTGAGCACCGAAGTGAGCTCGCAGACGCAGCATGAGCGTTGCTGCAGCATTTTCACGATGCGCATCCTGTTTTTATCACTCAGCGCTTTTAATATTTTCAGCACCTCATCCATTTCACGATACTCCATTTATCATTTCGATAAATATAGAAATGTTTTCAGGAAAAGTCAAGACATTTTTAAATTATGTGTGTATGTATCCCGCAGAATGAGTAATCTTGTTTTCTCGGGAAGAAGGTCGAAGATAATGGCGAAGATCCGGGCAACAGGCCCGGGATATTACACGTGTGAATGCAGCATCAGCCGCATATTCTCCAGGGCCTGGCTGGCCGCGCCTTTCATGAGATTATCGATCACCGAGACCACGACGAGCTTGTCGTTGTTGTCATAGACAAATCCGCCGATGACGCAGACATCACTGTCAACGACCATTTTCGTATCCGGAATATCCCGCATCACCCGCGTCCTGGTGTTCTGATATTGGTTCTGATATTTGAGTACAACGTCATCAATGGGCAATTTGCGCTTCAGCCGGATATGCGCGGTACACATCAGGCCGCTGAATGTATCGATGACATGAGGCGCGAAAGAGATGTTCATTCCAAGTTCATGGGAGATCTCCCTGACATGATGATGATCTCTCAATTTATAGGCAATGATATTGCCGTGGTAATCGTAAGAAGGATTTTTACCCCCTCCGGAATACCCGCTGATACAGTCGAAGACAATGTCTTCGATCATATCCCGGATCGGATAAACGGACAGAATGCATGCCGTTGCGTAGCACCCCGGATTGGCGATGCGTTCTGATGCCCTGATACCCTGCGCGTATATCTCGGGAAGCCCGTAGGTCCATTCCAGCCTGTGATCCGCCGACATATCGATGATCCTGGTTGTGATGTTCGCGGAGATCTGCTTCGCATCGCCGTGCGGCACCGCGAGGAAAACGATATCCAGTTCATTCAGCTGATCAAATTCGATAGCTGTAAAATGCAGTCCGGTATCGATCTCTTTATCAAACTCCTTTCCGTAGTACTCGCGAACGCTCTTTCCTGCCAGAGTACTGCTCGTGATCATGCCGATCCGGACATTTTCTCGCCGCAGCAATCGCGCCAGGTTGAACCCGACCAGACCGCTTCCGCCAACAATGCCTGCCCTAATCATTTTCAATCACCCTTTCAATGATATCGACCGCTTCATCGATCTCCTCACGGCTGATGGTCAGCGGTGGCAGCATTCGCAACGCGCCATGCGCGCAGTTGAGCAGCAGTCCTTCATACGCGCACCTCTCAGCGATGCCCGCTGCATCATCAACCTCGACGCCGATCATCAAGCCCCTGCCTCTCACACTTTTCACTCCGGATATCGTGGATAGCCTCTCTCTGAAATACTCCCCTCTCTCCCGGATGCCTGGCAGCAAGGCTTCGATGATTTCGATCGTCTTCAGCGCCGCAATGCAGCACAACGGATTCCCGCCAAATGTGCAGCCGTGATCACCGGGTTCGAAATCGATCCCCTGGCCCGCCATGGTGACGCCGATGGGCAGGCCATTGGCCAGACCCTTGGCCGCGGTGACGATGTCGGGCAGGCTTTCCGCACCAAGCTCTTGCCGGTAGCAGAAGAACGTCCCTGTCCGGCCATTTCCTGTCTGCACTTCATCCATGATCATCATACAGCCGTGTCGTGTACAAAGTTCTCTCGCCTCGCTTAGAAAACCGGGGGACGGAACCAGCACTCCGGCCTCCCCTTGTATGGCCTCGAGCATGACGCCGGCGATATCATCGTTCGATTCCAGCATCGCTCTGATCTGATCAGCATCGCCGTAATCGGTGAACAGAAATCCCTCCACGATGGGCGCAAACGGTTCCTTGTATTTCGGCTCCCAGGTGGCTGACAGACTCCCCATGGTTCTGCCGTGAAATCCGTTTTTCATGCAGATGAACTGTTTTTTCCCCGTATGCTTCCTGGCAAGTTTGATCGCAGCCTCATTGGCCTCGGTGCCTGAGTTCGAGAAAAAACATTTACACAGTCCTGAGAGCTCCGTGATCTTCCTGGCGAGATCGATCTGCGGCATTGAGTAGAACAGATTGCTGGGATTGATAATCAGCTCCAGCTGGTCCATGAGCGCATCTGTGAACATCTTATTGCTGTGGCCGATGGTGCATGTGGCAATGCCGCCGATGAGATCAAGATACCTTTTCCCGCTACTGTCGAAAACATAACTCCCCTCCCCCCTGTCGAGACAAATTTTCCTTGAGTAGGTGTGCAGCAAATATCTATCGGCTGCAGCGGCTATCTGTTCGGGACTCTTCATCTAATCCACCATTGTCTTTTCGAGTGCAGCGACCTTGTTCACGATGGCAATGAGCCTGTCGTCCGCGATATTTCTCCAGAAAATTGTCCAGCCGTTCTTTTTCATCATGCCGTCTGAATTTTTCTCGTAAAATCCCTTTATCTGATTCTTGCTCGACGCCCTCCAGATGAGCGAGTCGTATTTCTTGAACACCTCGGACATCAGACTCTTCCCGAGCCCTGAGCCCTGCCGGTATTTCATGACAACAAATTTATCAAGGTAGTTGATACCGTCTATCATCTTTATTATAGCGGCGCCCTCATAATTCTTCTCATAAAACACCTCTTTGATCTCTGTCGAGAAGTATTCATTGGCCAGCTTTTTATCAAAAGAGGCCTCCAGCAGCTTGACCATTTTAGCCTCATCAAAATCCCTGACAGTCGATTCGATCTGATAGTACTTGATAAACGTACCGCTCCCCTGAATGGTAAAAATTTCTTTGAGCAGATTTTTTGCGGACGTGATCACCACCGCGCATTCCCGGTTCTCTTCGAGGAACTGTCTGATCTCCCTGACCTTCAGCTGCATCCCCCCATTGATGTGGGATATATCATCCTCCGACAGATTGGTGAACGGAATGATCGCGCCGGTCCGGTCCAGTATGCCGCCGGTTTCCGTAAGGAGAATGAACTTCCTCGGCTGTATCGCCCTGACCACTTCCCTGGCAACTGTGTCCGCGTTGATATTCAGGATATCATCACTGTATCTGCACCAGGGACTGATGATCGGTGTGATATTGTTATCCAGCAGAATATTGACGGGTTCGAGGTCGATGCGGTCTATATCACCGACATGACCGTACTTATCTTTATCCAGGAAATGGCCGAAAATGCATTTTTTAGCGATGCCGGCCTTTCCCCCTTTTTCAATGATCGCGTTCTTGATCGCACAGCTGATCTCACCATACGTCTCTTTCATTATCTCGGAATCTTCTCGGCTCGTCACCCGCAGTCCATCGATACGAGTGGAGCTGATCTTCTTGTCGAGCGTCGAACCAGCACCATGCACGATGATCGGGAATATATCGAGCTTGTTCAGATAGGCGATATCTTCCGCAAACACATCGAGCTCGTCTTCAATCAATTTGCCGCTGATCTTGATCACCGCAAACTTGCCGGCCGGCAACTTGTGAAATATATCGTAATTTGCCTTAAATTCGCTGCTGTCCACATATTCCATGAACTTGCGAAGCATTTTTTTCATTCGATTTCTCCGTATCTTTCAAATATATCAACAAACAGCGCCATGGCGCCTTCAATCTGAGATATTTCGACAAACTCGTTATCAGAGTGCGCCTGTTCAATATGTCCCGCGCCGAACACGAGCGAATCGATCCCTCTCTCCTGGAAGAGGGCCGCTTCCGTCCAGAACCCAACCTCCTCCCCATCCGACAGATCCAGAATACCCGTCTCATTGACGAACGCCTTTCCGTTAAAACCGGGCTGCACCTCAATTTTGCCGCTGTGTGCCCCGACGATGCGATCCAGCAGCTCACCGGCATTGTCATAACCCCGGTAGGATGCCTTGAATTCGCACAGATCCGCTATGATATTGCCCTGCCTGCCCCCGGATATATTGCTCACATTGAAACCCGCACGATCCAGATCGATGATGAACGGAGCGGCCTTTGCAATGGCGTTCTCGCTCTTTATGGATGAATGTCCGGCTTTGGTGCGGACTTTGATCCGAAAGGATGAATATCCCTTGTGCCTGTCCACAAACCTCAAACCCGTGGGTTCACAGACAATGGCATATTTAATATCATTCGACAGTTCCGATTCCAGAAAGAGAGTCACGCCGGAAAACAGACTTCCCACCTCTTCATCAAAAGAGAAAAGTATCATCAGGTTTTGCGGCCTTTGTCTTTCGATGGCCTTGAGGAGCGCATAGATATTCCCTTTCGTGTCGCAGGTCCCCAGCCCGTAAAGCTTCCCATCCTTCTCAACCAGTTCGTACGGATTGGTGTCCCATCCCTCTCCAGGCGGAACCGTGTCCATGTGACAATTGATGAGTAGTTCCGGACTGCCGAAAATCCCGATGACATTCTTTTTCACGATGCCGTGATCATCGTACTGCTGAATTATGACTTCGGCGCCGATTTTTTCAAGATGATCTGACAACACACCGGCAATTGCGTGGTAGTCGCCTTCACATGACTTCACTAATATTTTTTCAAACAACTTCATCTGACTCACTCTTCGATACTGTTGGCGATTTTTTGCTGAAGCGAATAAAGTTTGATGAACCCATCGGCCTCTTTCGCGTCCCAGCTTCCCTGCTGCGCATATGTCGCGATGCTCTCGTCGATGAGCGAATGCCTGGACTCGATCTCCACAGCCGTTATCTTGTTCTCTTCGAGCTTGATCTTCACATGTCCGTTGACGCGCTTTTGCACAGAATCAGCATACGCCTCGATATTGCTCACAACAGGCTCGTAATACAGGCCGCCGTAGACGAGATCGGTCCAGCATTCCCACGCAACATTATTGAACGAGAGCTGCTTTTTCGTGAGCGTATACTGCTCCAGTTTCCTGTGTGCCTCGATCAGCGTGAGCAGACCGGGCGCCTCGAAAAGCAGATGCCCCTTAATCCCGATGATGCAATCCCCTGTGTACATTCTGGCTCCAAATCCATAGGCGCCGACCAAAGTATTCAGCTTTTTCAGCATGTCGAGACCATTCATCGCTGTGCCGTCCAGGGCGACGGGGAGCCCATTCTTAAATTCAATATCAATGTACTGCGGCTTCAGATCCTTCTTCTTGACTGTCAGCTTGTATGCCTCTGATGTCGGCTCCTTATCAGCATCGATCTCGCTTCCGGAGACCGTTACGCCGAAGACATTCTCATTGATTGAATATTTCCTGCTCGAGGTATTGACAGCGATACCCTTATTTTCGAGGTAAACGATCTCTTCCTCGCGCGTCACATTCAGATCTTTGATCAACGACATCACTTTTATCCGGTTGTTCAACGTATAAAACGCCGAGTCGAAACGCACCTGGTCATTCCCGTGCGCCGTGCTGCCGTGTACGACGATATCCGTACCCTCCTTGCCGGCAATTTCCAGAATTTCCTGCGCGATCACATACCTGTCGGCGCACATCAGCGGATAGTCACCTTCGTACAACGCGTTCAGCCTGATCACATAACTGATGATCTGATCGTAGATCTTCTTCTCCGCATCGATGCCGTAATGCCTGACCGCACCCTGTTTTAACGCTTTCTCTCTAATCCGCTCCATCTCGTCTTCAGAGAAACCTCCGGTATTCACGGTAGCCGTGACCACTTCATACCCGCTCTCTTTGAGATGCTCCACGCAGAAAGTGGTGTCGAGTCCGCCGGAATAGGCCAGTACGACTCTGCTGTTCTTTTTCTTATCTTCGTTCATCATATCCACCGCTATTTCAAAAGTTCCATGAGTATCGCCTTCTGCACATGCAGTCTGTTTTCCGCCTCGTCGTACACCAGCGACCTGTCCGAATCGATCACCGCGTCGCTCACGATCATGTTCCTGCGCACAGGCAGGCAGTGGCTGAACCAGGCATTGTTGGTCATGGCCATCCTCTTTCTGTCCACGATCCAGTTTTTGTACTTGTCATGTTCATTTTTGTCGAAGTTTCCGTACTGCTTCA
>JAZBPW010000073.1:0-22192 GCA_036351795.1 Candidatus Zhuqueibacterota bacterium
GTTCTACTCTTTAAAAAAGCTAGGAGTCGAGCTATCCAGGGATCGAGCGATATTCCGTCTTTTCGCTCCACGGGCAGAAGAGGTGACGCTCATTCTTTATGAGAGACACACGGATGTCAACGGCCGCGAATTACCATTGACAAAGGATGACGACGGCGTGTGGGAAATATCCGTTGCTGAGAATCTGACCGGCAGCTACTACGGCTATCGCGTTTCCGGCCCCCAAGAGCAGAATCTCGAGTTCGATCCGAGTGTCGTGCTCGCCGATCCATATTCCCATGCCGTTGTCACAAAAAATAATTACAGACACGCCGGCAGAAGCATCATCCTGAGCCATGACTACGACTGGGAAGGAGACACCTGGATGTCGACGCCCATGGAGGATCTTATCATTTACGAAATGCACGTCCGCGACATGAGCGCGCATCCATCCTCCGGGATCACGCATCGCGGGACCTACGCAGGCATGACAGAGAGAGGCAAAGCCGGTGGACTGGATTACCTTCTGGACCTCGGTATTAATGCCGTTGAACTGCTGCCGGTTCAGGATTTCGCCAACATCGAATTGCCGTACATGGATGAGTCCACAACGATCATGAACAGCTGGAACCCGTATGAGCGCAATCACTGGGGATATATGCCCACATACTTCTTCGCTCCGGAATCCTACTACGCCACCGGCGCCTCACTGAACCGGGATGGCTACTGCGGTATCGACGGCAGGCAGGTTCGAGAATTCAAGGACATGGTCAAGAGACTGCACCGGCACGGCGTCGCCGTGATCATGGATGTCGTGTTCAATCACGTGTCGCAATACGACTACAATCCTTTGAAATACATCGACGCCGATTACTATTTCAGAAAAGATGCAAATGGAAATTTTCTCAGCAAGAGCGGCTGCGGCAACGATCTGAAGACAGAACGTCCCATGGTGCGGCGCATGATCATCGACAGCATCACGCACTGGATGACGGAATATCATATCGACGGTTTTCGCTTCGATCTGGCATATCTCATCGATGAGGTAACCCGGCGGGAGATACTAAAGGCGGCTCGCAGGATCAATCCGAATGTCTATATCATTGCGGAACCTTGGGGCGACGGCTATGATCCTCCCGGCTTTTCCAGGATCGGCTGGGCCGCGTGGAACGACAGATTCAGGAACGGCGTGAAGGGGCAGAATCCATTCGATAATCCGGGGTTCATTTTCGGTGAATGGGAAGGCGGAAATAACATTGAGTCGTTAAAAAGCTATGTGAACGGCTACACGGTATCGACAGGCGGATTCTTTCAAGAGAAAGCGCATTCTGTGAATTACCTCGAGTCCCACGACGACCATACGCTGGGTGATTTCATCCGTATTGCGCTGGGTGATGTTGATGAGAATGATAACATTCTCGATGCGGACCGACACGCCAGCCTGACGCATGAACAGCTGAAGAGAAACAAGCTGGCAGCGCTATTCCTTCTCACTTCTCAGGGCCCCTCAATGATGCATGCGGGTCAAGAATTTGCCCGCAGCAAGGTGATCGCAAAGACGGATGTGCCTGATAACCATGCCGGGCGGATCGACCATAATTCGTACGAGAAAGATGATGAAACCAATTACATCGATTACCAGCATCAGCAGATGAACGATGCATTGGTGGAATATTATAGAGGACTTATCTCGGCAAGGAAAATGCATCCCGCATTCAGACGATCCGATCCTGATGACATTCGATTTCTGAACTCAGCGAATGCGTTCGGACTCGGTTATCACATCGATAGCGCATCATCCGGCGACACGCATGCCTTCGTTGTGTTAATGAACGGTGATGCTGTAAATCAAGCAACCTTCGCGCTTCCAGAGGGTCTATGGGATGTGATCGTCGACGCTGAATCGGTGGTAGATAAGGGTGTGATCATAAGTGGGATCGAGGGAAATATAACCATCCCGCCGGCAACGGGGATGATTCTGAGCCAATAAAAAAGGGCCGCCGTGGACGACCCTTTCATCATTCCAGTATATTCTATAAAGAGGACTCCTGGAATTCCTGATACAGTTTTTTCACCGCCGGAATATACCCCTGCGTCTCGGCAAAGAGTATACCGTCGGCTTTGTTCTGCGCCAACCATAATGCAGCCTGCTTCTCTCCGCCATTATACGCGGCAAGTCCGCCTTCCAGTCCGTAATAGCTGATCAGAGTCGACAGGAAACGGCTGCCCATACGGATGTTATAAATTGGATCGGTCAGGATCTCATCCGCGCTGGTCCATGTGATGCCTTCGTACTTGGCGAGATACATACCTGTGGCTGGCATGATCTGCATCAATCCAATGGCACCGGCCGGGGATACGACTTCAGGATCCCATGTTTTGGCGCTCTCATGAGAGATCGTCGCGCATATCAGATCCACATCCAGATTGGTGTACTTGACGCTCATTTCATAAACCTCATTGGCGATCTCATACTTCTTTTCCGATGTCATATCTTCATTGTAGCGCGTGATAATTCCCATGATCTTCTGCAACGCGAACTGCCTGACGCTATCCACATTCATCGCTGCTCTGATATCCTGCAGCGCTCTTTCCAGTCGCTGCATTTTCGCCGTGGTCTCATCTGAATCATCGAAATACCTGAAACTGAAACCGATTACTGAGACCGACATGAAAATCAGCAGTAGTATTTTCAACGGCGTTTTCAATATATGATGTTTTTTTTCAATACTCATTCTATCCACTCCTTCGCTTTTTGAATATAAGACAGTTTATAACTGACTTTTTCCCAAGATAATGAAAATAAAATTTTACGAATTAATTTTAAATATTGCTAATTAAAAGAAAATCAACACTTTTACTTATTGTCTTAATTAAACGGATGGTTGGACCAAAAGTTTCACAAAATTCAGCTTAAATCATGTTGCTCTCTTGCATGATCATGATGTTACAAAGATAGGAATTTATGATTCACCTGGTGTGACCTGTATCAATTATGCCTCACTTTTGCGAAATAGTAATATACGGGCAAACCGGTGCCGATGAGAACCACTGCGGAGATCACGCCGCCCAGGGGATAGGCGATGAATGTGCCCCACGCCAGTACCAGTTGCGTGACAAAGGCGATCAGCGCCATGAGGAACCAGGCCGGAGCGCGATAAGTGGGTTGATAATCCTCTTTGCGGCGCAACTTGAATATCGCGGCATAGACAAGGGCATTTTGGAGCAGATAGGAGAGGGTGAAATAGCCCAGCAGGCTCTCGATATTGCCCACGAAGAGCAACAGAATTGCCAGACCGGACTGCAACAGGATCGAATTATGCGGAGTCTTGTAACGCCTGTGTACCTTGCCGAAGACGGAGAAAAACATCCCGTCTTTCGCCACAGCATATTGAATGCGAGGCTGCACCATGATGCAGGCATTCGTCGCGCCTATCATTGAAATGAATGCGGCGATGGCCAGGAACGCACCGGCGATCACGGCAATACCGGGCAAATATTGGAACGGATTGGCGAATTTTCCGGAGAAACTCAGCAAATCTTCATGCGGCATGATGGCGCTGGTACCCAGTGATATCAGCACATATGCCACCATGATCCCGAACACGGATCCGATGAGCGCCTTCGGCAAATTTTTGTGCGGATCTTTGATCTCACCTGCCATGTAAAGGATATTTGGAAATCCGGCGTAGGACCATGTCGTTGCGGCGACACCAGCCAGCAGCAGCGTGAAAACCCCCGCATCCTGTGCCACACCGCGGGGTGCGACATATAGATTACCGGAATCCAGATAGAACAACCCCCACACAATCAGCAGAATGAGCGGCGAAATCTTGGCAACGGTCAGAAAAATCTGGAGATTGCCTCCCTGCCGTACATCGCGATAATGTACTGCTGTGAGACTGATGATGATGGCAGCTGCGAAAAGCTTGCCCAGTATCGTATTGTCCAGTGGGGGATAAAAATACGCGAGCGCCGAGCTCGCGGCAAGTGCGATTATGGTAATCGACGGTGTGTCACTGGTCCAGAAGACAGTCCACACATATAAAAACGCCAGCGGCTTGCTGCCCGCCTCCTTGAGATAGAGATAGGCGAACCCCTCTTTCGGATACGCCGTTCCGAGCTCCGCCAGGATAAAGATTTGAGGTATCCAGATGATGCCACCGATGAGCCATGCCAGCACAGCCAGATAGGGACTGCCGGTTTCCCTCGCCACTATTGGCACTGTGATGAATACGCCGGAACCGATCACCGTTCCCACAATAATTGAAATGATATGTCCCAGATTCAGCTTCCGCGTCAGTTCCGCGATCGTCCCATCCTCCCATATATCGTCAAGAGTTCATGCAGCATGGCTGCGGCTTCTTTTGCACTTTTTTCGCGGACAGTGTCCCGCGTTCCCTCAAAATGATACCTCTTTACAAGCATATCATCATTCAGATAGACTCCGACGTAAACCGTACCCACCGGCTTGTCGGGTGTGCCTCCGTCGGGACCCGCAATCCCGCTGATGGCGATACCGGCATCCGTATTTAGCACATCTTTCAGGCCGGACAGCATTTCATGCACCGTCAATTCGCTCACCGCGCCAAATTTTTCCAGCGTCTCGCGCCTCACATTCAGCAATCGCATTTTCATCTCATTGCTGTAGGTGATCATGCCGCCGGGAAAAACACTGGAAGCGCCCGGGACATCCGTGATCATCTTTGCCACGAGGCCGCCTGTACACGATTCGGCAACTGCCACCGTCAATGCAGCCGCTTTAAGCGACAAAACAAGTTCGTGATAGATATTACACATTCCTTTCACCTGTCAACAAACCCTGTTCCCCTTCGGTGCGGGCGATTACAACGGCGCCGCATGAATCGCTGAACACATTCACAGTTGTGCGGCACATGTCGAGTATCCTGTCCACAGCCAGTATCAGCCCCACTCCTTCCAGTGGGAGCCCGATGGCGTTCAGGATGATGGTGATCATCACCAGGCCGGCGGACGGGATGCCGGCAGCCCCGATGGATGCCAGAAGCGCCGTGATCACCACGATGAACTGTTGGCTGAAGTCGAGTCCGATGCCATAGGCTTGCGCAATGAACATGGCAGCGATACACTCATAGAGCGCCGTGCCATCCATGTTCACCGTGGCGCCCAGCGGCAACACGAAACTCGTGATCTTGTTCGACACGCCCGCGTTCTTCTCCACGCAATCCATTGTCAGCGGTAATGTTGCTGAGGACGAGCTCGTTGAAAAAGCGGTGAGCAGCGCCGGTGCCATGGCGCGATAGTGTCGCCAGGGATTGACACGTCCGACAAACCTCAGCAGCAGCGGCAGCGTGATGGCAAAGTGAATCAACAGGGCGGACAGCACGGTGACAAAATAGTATGCCAGCGGTCCGAATACCTCAAATCCCGTAGATGCCACAATACGGGCGATGAGCCCGAAAACGCCGATGGGCGCGAATTTCATGACCAGTCCGGTCATAAGCATCATCAGTTCGAAGATCGCCTGCCAGAAATCATTTAAAACCGTATTATATTTTGCCGGAAGTTTGGTAATCAGGTAGCCGAAGACAAGACAGAAAAAGATGATGGGGAGTATATCACCATGAACGGCAGCGCTCACCGGATTGGTCGGGATCATCCGGATGAATATGTTCACTAGCGCTCCGGCGCCCTCTTCTTCCACACTCTCCTCGAATTGCTGCGTCTCCGCGGTCAGCCCCAGCTTGTCCTTCACCGGCATACCGTCTTCGATTCCCGGTGTGATCAGATTCACCAGCATCAAACCGACGAGAATAGCCAGCATACTTGTCATCACGTAGTACAGAAAGGTTTTTGCACCCAGTTTTCCCAGCGAGCCGCCGGAACCCACTCCAGCGACTCCGGTGATGATCGATGATGTGATCAGCGGCACGATGATCATTTTCAACGCACGAAGGAACAGTACGCCAAAAAAGTCGAAGATACTGTAGTATGTAGCCATTCCGAAAAATGTCCGTTCCTCACCGGTGATCAAACCTGCGATGACACCGAGTGCAAGCGCGATAAATATCTGCCAGTGCAGCTTCATTCCAAATATTTTTTTCAAAAAAGATTTAACCATCAGTCGGTTCCTAATCCCTGTTATTTGATTCGCCGAAAATATCGTCTGAAAAACCGGTATTGATCCGGTAATTCCTGAATTCTATCGTCAATGTTCCCTTCTTGTCTTCCTTAACCGACTCTTCTTTTGAGCCACTCATGTCGGGTGAGACGCCGCCCATTGGCGGCATGCTGATCTCCGCGCGCGCCGATGCCGGCAGATGGTATTTGTCATCCACCGTGCTGTACTGAAAAAAAATCTCCGATGCATGGCCCTGCCAGACCGCTGCCCTGATTTTCACGATCAGCCACGGTTCAGCGGATACCCACATGGCAATCTTCTTCACCCGGATCTCTTCTTTTTTAGGCACAAGGTCCAGCGCGTACGCAGGCCTGGAGTCAATGGTGTCCATTCCCGTAATCGTAATGTAAAAATTTTCTTCATTGAAGTGACCCGGATCGATGATCAATCCCTCGCGCGGCAGCATGGCAAACCCATCCGACTCCATATGGATTTTGTTCGGTTTCCTGAACCAGACCTTCACCTCCATGGGGGGTATCTGTACATTCTCCATATCAAGCTCTGCGCGTATATCCACGATGTAATCCTCGATATCGCTGAACGATGATTTCTGCAGCTGCGTCACGATCCGCGATACTGTCATATCCCCCTGCGACAAGGCCGTCGTGACAAGGCATAAGACAATGATCAGGCTTGTGAGTATGAAACTGAGGTTTTTCATGATAAGATATCTTTCCTGTTGAAGATGATGAATGCTACCGCGAAGAACACCAGCATAAACATGCAGAGATATCCTGATGAACGCACGATATCAGCAACTGGTATTGGATTGTAAAACGCCTTTTGCCAGACTGTGCTGTATGTTGTGAAGAGGAATGGTTTGATCTTTTCGAATAGCGATATGGGCGTCTCGGAAATGATCACTGAGATGATGATGATCGCCATAGTACCAATGATTGGTCCGATAGCATTTTCCACGAGTACTGACAGAAGAAATGCGAGCGCCGTCACCACGCACATACTCAAGATGGCAAGCGGATAGGCGATCGCAAATCGCTGCAGCGCCTGTTCGCCGGTGAGAATCAGTATTCCCTTGTCAGCAATTAGCAGATTCCCTGTACCAAACAAAATCGATCCCACCCCCAGACTCAGCAAGCCGAGCGTCAAAATGAGCAGCGCCGAATAGATCAACGAAACCACTGCCTTGGCGGTCAGTATTTTCATTCGTGACGGCGGACGCGTCAGCAGAATGCGCAATGTTCCGCCAGAGGCCTCGCCTGCGATCTGGTCGCCTGCCACCAGTACGATCAGAAATGGGATGTGAACCATAGTGAAAAACATGACCAGATGCGATATGAAATAGCCGTTCAACAGATCGCCAACTATGAAAAAAGAGTGACGCAGCCCTCTGAAGGCAGTTGAATGCGTAATGAACTGCCCGCCATCGATTTTCAGTCCCGTGAATATGAGCGCGATCAATACGAATATAGCGGCGAAGCTGATGTAGGTGCGCATCTTGCCGAAGGTCTTGATCCACTCTATTTTAATCAGTTCGATCATTTTACCAGCGTTAGAAAATAGTCTTCCAGTGATCGTCCGGGCTGAATCGCGCTCACCTCAAACCCGGCATTGACGAGTATTCTGTTCAATTCAGCGATATGTCCTGCTTCAAGCGAAATCTTCATCAGTCCTGAACTGTTCACTTCAATCGACTTGACCCATTCAATTTCGCTCAGTACACTCTGCGCGTCCGTCGGTCTGTCCACACGGACCTCTATCTGTTCGCTGAGCAATTTGGCGACCTCCCCCTCCACGATCAGTCTTCCATTGTTAATAATGGCCATTTTATTGCATATCTGCTCGACTTCATGAAGCAGGTGTGATGAGAGAAAAATCGTAGAATCCTCTTCCGACAAATTCAGGATCAGTTGCCGGATCTCCTTCATTCCCATCGGATCGAGTCCTGTTGTCGGTTCATCGAGTATGATAAATTCGGGATTTCCGAGAAGCGCCTGGGCGATACCCAGTCTCTGGACCATGCCGTGGGAATAGGACTTGACTTTATCCTCAGCCCTGTCGAATAGATCGACAATTCTCAGGACACGGTCTATTTCTGCGTGATCATGAATTCCGGCCAGAATGGCCAGTAGCTGGAGATTTCTGCGGGCGGACAGATAATTGTAAAACCCCGGTTTCTCGACCAGGGCGCCAGTTCTGTCCAGTATACTTCCGCGCTTTTGCTTGAGATTGTCACCGAACAGGCATATCTCGCCGGCGTCGGGCTTGATGAGGCCAAGGATCATACGTATGGTGGTACTTTTGCCGGCACCATTGGGCCCCAAAAAACCGAATATGTCACCGCGATTCACACGAATATCGAGGGCATCAACAGCAGTGAATTTTCCGAATCGTTTCGTCAGTCGATTCGTGGTCAGGATCGCATTACTATTCATGGACAAACGCGGCGTCAATCGCCTTGCGCCAGGGTTTCCTGTGGTTCAACCATCAATGCCAGCGCTTCGTTTTCTGCATAGGACTGGTGCATCACACCGCATTTCACGATATATCCTTCCCCTTCTTTGAGATGGACGACTTCATCGGTGAGATTGATATCCATCTCACCGCGGATGACGATGAACAGTTCATCCTGATTCGTGTGCTTATGCCAATGATAGCGGCCCTTGATCTTGACCAGGCGCACCGCAGTTTCATTGATCTTGAAGATATCAAGAGGCGTGAACGGCGTTTTGATCAGTTTCGCCATGTCTTCCAATACAACTTTGTTCAACAGAACCTCCTCAAGCTATTTAAATTGTCCTGACATGCTCTCTATTGAATTTTGCGACGTACTCCCTTACAAATGGATTGATCCTGAAGCTGAACTGATTTTCCGGTCCATACTGAATGATCAAATCTCTTTCCAGCATATCCGCATGTTCCTCCTTTTTCGGATCAAGCCGCCCCGGCTCTCTCAGGATTTCAATGAGCGTATCGATCTGCTTCGGAGACAGGCTGTTTCTGTAATAATCGCGTCTTCGTCCGATCACCTGGTTCCTGATGTCCGGGGTGATCCTTCGATACCAGGCATTTTTGATCCTGCGGATCAGGAAGTCTCTTTCCGAAGGATAAAAGACCCACCGGTAACACCATTTCATGAAATCCCATAGCGGAAATTGTTTTCGCGACGCAATCAATGCGCACTGCCTCAGCAGTCCAATGAATTCCAGAGGGACGCCGCCGCTGTAATAGATCAGGTCGTCGATGATATCTCCGCGCGTGACATCAAATAATCTCGGATGTATCCTCTTGTCAGCGATCTCCCTCATCTTCCTGTAATGCCAGCAGTATGAATACTGCTCCGTCGTCCAGGGATTGAAATTTCGCAGGAAATACAAATCTGAAAAATTCCGTCTGATCCGGTCGAAGTTGGAATCAAAATAGAGATGTCCCGGAAATGTGTATATCACAAAGCATTTCGGAAGTCTGAGAAACGCACCATTCTTGTCGAACATCTCCAGCGCCAGGTCCCTGTTTAACTTGTCGAGATCCTTGACAAGGATTAAAACCGGTCTCTTTTTCTTTTTCTCGATCTGCTCGCTGAATTTGTTGATCCAGGTAATGATCGTTATCATATCGACATCCAGCAACTTCTTTTTGAGCAGACGAACTCTCCGGTCAGACATTTTCGAATTATCGAGCCAGTCTTCATCGAAGACCTCACGCTTCGGCGATCCCCACAATTCTACTTCGACATTCCATCCAAATCTGAAATGAAGAAAGTCGTTGGCGTCCTTCATCTCCCTTGTGAATGGGACTTTCCGCTCCCTGGCAATGTCACGCACCTCTTTCAGCATGGTTGTGATCAATGCCAGAGCCGAGACCTTCATGGGCATGACCTTGACGTAAAAAGAGCGATTGATCTTTCGGTCCTGCTGAATCTTCATGAGTTCCATGGACTTGCCGGCACCACGCGGGCCGGTCAGGATCAATTTGGGATACTCGGATTCAAAAAAAAGATGATTGCGGATCTCTTCAACAGGGCTCTGAGTGCCACGATCCACGTAAAAAGTACCAAGAACCTCGCCAAATTCGATGTCAGGATGAAAGTTATCCAGCGCACGATCGATTCGCTTCGCCGGTTTAACAGCGGTAAACAAGCCCAATTCGTCAGCCTCTGCGTTAACTCGATTGTAATATAAAAAGTTATCTACCAAAAAGCAAGAAAATAATGGACTGCCACATGAAGCGTAAAACAACGGCGCATTCACATTCAATACCACTAATTACATTTTCGTATTTCAGCTGCAAATTGTGTAATTGACATCTTTATAACTATTTTGTCCGGAACAGAATAATAAACTGTAAACATGAGGGTTATGGGCGTCAGTGAACCGCTGGCACGCAAATTGTAATATTTCTCAGCGTTGTTTTAAGGATTAATCGGGAGTACGGGCATGAAATCGTATAATGTCGAATTTTCAAATGATCAGTCCGAATTTATCGAACGGATCAGCACACTGTGTGACAAAGATGCCACGGATTTCATCCGCGAAGCATTGATTTGTCTATTACCCATGAATGAATATATCGCAGTGAAGAAGAATCTCATTGTTCTCCAAAAGGATCGTGGAGCCAAGCGGGTCAAAGATGTGATCGAGAAACAGATCCGGGACATCAATCAAAGCCTTGGAAAACGTTTGAAACATATCGGTATCATCTAGGCTGATATTCGCCGGATATTGAACGGGGCGTTCACTTTTTCTTTAAATACCGGAATATTCTCGAGGCGTGTTCCCGCGAATTCTCTATTGTCCATTTGTTGGTCTCCATGCCGCCGCATACGACGCCGGCCATGAAGAGTCCGCTGACATTCGTCTCGTGCGTGAAGGGATCATACGACGGCAGGCATGTGTTATCCTCTGCCAGATCGATTCCGATCTTTTTCAGGAAATCGAAATCAGGGTGATATCCCGTCATCGCCAGGATGAAATCGTTTTCCAGCGTGATGATGCCATCAGGCGTATGCACATCTACATCTTTCTCGCGGATTTCTCTGATTTCGGAATTGAAATAGGCCTTTATAGAACCTTCATCAATACGGTTGACGATATCCGGACGCACCCAGTACTTCACACCGGGTTGAATTTCAGATTCACGAACCACCAGGGTCACATCGGCTCCCCGCCGGTAGGTCTCCAAAGCGGCATCCACGGCTGAATTTGCAGCGCCAACCACAATCACCTTCTGGAACGTAAATGGATGTGCCTCTTTAAAATAGTGATGCACCTTGGGCAGATCCTCACCCGGGATGTTCAATAAATTCTCGAGATCATAAAATCCAGTGGCAATGATCACATAGCGGCTCTGGTATGTCGCTTTGTCCGTTCTGACTTCGAAGCCATCCTGCGACTTCACAACATCATTCACCGTCTCGTACGTTTTGACATTGAGTTTCCACGCATCGACAACGCGTCTGAAATATTCGAGGGCCTCTCTCCGGGTAGGTTTATCGCCATGCGAAATAAAAGGGACATCGCCGATCTCCAGCCTGTCCGAGGTTGAAAAAAATGTCATGTTCGTCGGATAATTGAATACTGAATTCACGAGACATCCCTTTTCAATGATGATATTGGAAAACCCCGCGCGTTCGGCCTCGATAGCGCAGGCCAGTCCGATCGGACCTCCGCCGACAATGGCGATATCAAATTGATTTTCTTTCATTTTTTTGACCCGGTTCCTGTCATTAAAGTCATATTTTCCAAATCAGTCTAATTCAAAACGTATGTATCTTACTGTCCAACTCGCTACGGGTTCCGTTCCTTTCCGTGCGGGAATATATCTGGTCTTTCGCGCCGCCTGCACTGCCGCCCTGGCACAGCGATCGCTTCCAGTTGTATTACCGAGCACTACAACATCGCCGACGCGTCCTTTTGCATCCACCTGAACATGAAGTTTCACCACGCCCGTGATCCCCTTTTTATAGTCCTGTTCCGGATATTCCGGAAAGACTTCGTCGATCAACCTTGGCGATGTTATTTTTGCCACACCATAGCCGGACTGCGAATTGGGCGACGTCATTGGCGTAATCCTCAGATCGGTCTCCTCGATGGTTTCATCCGCAGGGATCAGCTCGTCGTCAGTGGGGATCGGAACAGCCGGTCTTGGAGGTGGTGGCACATAGCGGCTTTGTCGCGTAGCGGGAATATTCTCAACCTGAATATTGATATTGATTGCATCCGGATAATCGGACTCTGTCTTGTCAAATTTTGGAAAGAGATGAAACATAATGATGACAATGGTGAGTGCGTAAATGAGCGCTTTTCTGAAATTGCTTCGGTATTCCAGGTTATATTTATGACGCGACGTCGGCATCGAGATATCAGATTATTCCCAGTACCGTCTTTTTCACCCAACCGGTTTTCCCATCCTCGAGTCTGATCTGATACCACTCATCCACCTCTTTTTCGATCTGAACCTTCACGCCTTCGTGAAGCGAGAACAGCTCTGTGCCGCTCTCTTCCGGCGAACCGGTTACCTCCACCTTTTGCGCAAGCATGATGGCATATTTCAAGCTATGATGATCTTTGATACGAAAAAGTAAAGTAGACCCGAAAATAACGAATGTAATCGAAAACAGAGTGATCAACAGTGTCGCTGTCTTGCGGATATTCTGTCCGCGCAGGATAATGGTCAGGATGATTAATGTGATGAGACCACAATAAAGAGCAAGGACAATTATGGAAAGTACGTTCAAACTGAAGTAGTTTTTAAAATCCGATACGATTTTAAAAAGGAAAAACGGTTCCGGCGCATTGATCTTGTCCACGACAGTCAGATTAGCGAGAGCCAGGTTATATTTCACATCCTCGTTCTTTGGCGCCATGGCAAGTGCACGTTCGTAATTGAGAATCGATTTCCCGAGCTCTGCATTTTTATAAAAGGCATTGCCGAGATTGTAATAGACCTCCCATGACGCGTATCCACCCGACAGTATCTCCTCATACTTCGCAATCGCCTGAGCATATTCCCCCTCTTCATAAAGGGCATTCGCAGTTTCATATAGATGGGTATTATGATCCGCGTGGATCACGGTCACCAGACTCAACAGCATCAGCGTAATGAATAGTGCTCTCTTCATGAATTGTCCCATTTATATGATTTTCTCCACCGCAATGATCGCTGATTTCGCTTTTTCATAGAATGCATTCATCTGCTCCATTGAGGATGTCGACGGTGCGAATCGTTGATAATCGCATGTCTGCAGGCACTCCATGTACTGCGAAATGACAGTCTCCTCGATGCCGTTCTTTTTCATGAGTTCTTCGACCTGATCGGTGACAATACCAGCCGCTGAAATGTTGAACTTATCGGCTAAAAATCCAAGTAATGCTTTGCTCGTCTCCGCGTAAAACGCCTTTTGAGTACTCTCAGAGAGCACTCTTCTGGCCTTTTTCAACCTCCGCATGGCAAGGCTGTTCGCCTTGCGATTTCTCGCGTATGCGACATTTTCACTCAATTTGTCCTGGTAGCTCCTGTAGTAAACTGTCGCACCAAGAATTGCCAGCGGAAGCACCAGAAGCATCAGGAAAAGCGGTGAATTGTAAACGTACCGTCCCCTCTTGCTGAACGCAGGCACGGCAGTCTGAATGAAATGGATATCACTTCCCAGTAGTTTGACCTCTTCTTTGCTCAATCCCGAACCGACCACCATCATGTCCTCATCACCCTTCGCCACATCGATCACGATCTCTTTCGTCAGCAGCCTCTTATAGGTTTTGCTCTCTGTGTCGAAATAGTTGAACGAGACGGGTTTGATCTTTTGAATTCCCGGGAATCTCGGTATCAGAACATACTCATACGTTTTGCTCCCGGTGATCGATGAACCGGACCTATTGATCTGCTGACTGACCTTTGGATCATAACGTTCAAAATCGGGCGGGATATCGATACGTGGTTCGGGCAGCATCTTGATGTTACCGGTTCCTGAGAGCACGACCTTCAACGCGATGGCGTTATTCGTTTCCACGCTGGTCTTGTCGACACTTGAGCGCAATGCATATTGGCCGACAGCGCCGGAAAAATCAGCAGGTTTTCCCACCACAGGAAGTGGCTGCACATCGATCTGCACCGATGGTGCTGCCACGGAATGCCGCACGCTTCTCCCGAAGAAAGGATCATCGAAAAAGCTGTCGAACATTGAACGCCGCCGCGACTGAACGCGTACATCGCAGTCGATCTGCATGGGGCCGATCTTCTTGATACCGGCATCCGTTGGAAACAGAGCCATCTTTTTGATTTCAGCCACAAGGAATTCCCGGCCCTTGTACATCTCCCGGCGCGTCTTCGGCTGATCGCCCATGGGGAAATCTTCAACCCAGAATCCCTCGGTTTCAGGCGCTTTCGACATGGCATAGCTCGTGATCGTGACTGCCGTGTATATCTTGTAAGTGATGATCACTGGTTCATTGACATAGGCTTTCTTCTTGTTCACGAAAACGCGCAGGAAAATATTATCCTCCAGAGATCCCTGAGCAGAGGACTGGCTCGATCTGCTGTTTGGTTGTGTCGTCCGTGGCTGAGCCGCCTGTGATAATATCTCCAAATCGATTGTGTTGCTTTTATAGACAGTTCCGTTAAATTCGAGTTCCGCCGGGGGAATGGTGTATTTACCGGCTTTACCCGCCATGTAGGATCCGCTGATCGATTTCGACACATTCATCTTGCCATTCACGATCTGCACATTCTGCGTTGTTCCGGAACTTCCCATGAACACCGCGAACTCCTCGATATCCGGAAATATTGGATTTGCCTTTATCGAACTCAATTTGTCGCCGCTGAGCTCGATAGTATACTTGAACGTCTGATTCAAGGCTACTGTCGATCGATCTACAGTGGCAGATATCTGAATATCGGCTGCATATGCCTGAGTCAGACACGATAATAGAATGACAATGCTGATTTTCGTTATTCTCATCTCTTTACCAATCTTTCAGTCTGCGTCCTGATCCGCGTGCCGGTTTCGCCTTTTTCTGCTTTTGCAGATCCTTCTCATCGTTCTGCAGGGCATCGAGGATTCTTTCGGCGTCCTCTTTGGACATCTCTCTCTGTTCGGCCTGCTGCTGCTGTTGTTCCTGCTGTTCATCCCGTTGCTGTTGCTGCTGCTCCTGTTCTTGCTGTTGCTGCTGTTCCTTTTCCTGATCCTGCTGATCGTCGTTCTCACTCTGCTGCTGCTGTTGTTCCTGTTGTTGCTGCTGCTCCTGATTCTGCGGCTGCTGCTTTTGCGCTTCATCTTTCAGTTTTCGCCGCACATATTCCAGATTGTACTTGGCATCCATATCATCCGGATTCAATTTCAAAGCCTGTGTGTAAGCCAGTATGCTCTCCGGCAGCTTATTCATGCGATAGAGTGTATTTCCCATATTGTAGTACGCACTGGATTGGAGCATGATATCATCTGACGTCAGCGCTTTCTGAAATTCCGTCATGGCCTCTTCATATTTTTTCTTTTTGTACTGGGTGTTGCCGATGTTGAATTCGATCTCTTCAGAGTCCGGTCGATCGATCAGCGCGTCGCGGTAAAGATTGTTCGCCTCATCGTACTTCTCTTCGGCATATTTCTGGTTCCCCTCGGCGACTTTACTTCTGGCACTCTGCCCGAACAGCAACAGGGGTGTTAAAATGAAAATGAGTGTAAAACTGATGTAGTTCATTCTAAATAAATCTCCCCTTCCATTCGCGTTTCAACTTCTTCTTTTCCGGTATGAATACCTCAACCACCAGCAACAGGATCGCCACTATCAGTAAATACTGAAATCGATCTTCGTACTGTGAAAATTTGACCGATGCGAGCTCCTTCTTTTCCATACCGGCGATATCATTATAAATCTTTCGCAGCTCGTCCTCGCCGCCTGTGGCACGGAAATATTTGCCATTGGTCTGCAGGGCGACCTTCTCAAGTGTGATCTCATCCAGCTTGCTGGTGACCACCTCGCCTTTCCGGTCTTTCTTGAATCCGGTATTGAAACCACGATCATTCATCACTGGAATGGGAACGCCTTTTGATGAACCAACGCCGACTGTGTAGATCACGATCCCTTCCATCTCCGCACGTTCGGCCGCCTTCAACGGATCCTCTTCATGATCCTCGCCATCCGTGATCAGTACCAGTACCTTGTGTTTTCGTTCGCGCTGTTCAAATGTCTGGATCGCGAGATCGATCGCCTGGCTGATTGCCGTTCCCGGCGTCGGGATCAGATCGACATCGATGATATCCAGAAACAGGCGCGCTGCACCATAGTCCAACGTCAGCGGGCACTGGACGAACGGGACACCGGCAAAGGCGATAAGTCCGATGCGGTCACCTTCCAGCATCTCGATGAAACTTCCGACTTCATGCTTCGCCTTCTCGAGCCGGTTCGGCTTCACATCTTCAGCCATCATCGACAGAGAGACATCCATGGCAACCAGTATATCGACGCCTTCGCGCTTCACTTCTTCCAGCTTCGTTCCGATCTGCGGCCTGCCGAGCGACAGGATTGTAAATGTAATCGCGAACAGCAGGATAACGACCTTCAGTATCTGCCTGCCGCGGCTTGTGGACGCGGTCAGTTTTTCAACCAGTTCCAGGTTACCGAACCGCTGAAGCGCTCGTCTCTTCCATCTGAAAACCATTACGAAAAACAGAATCAGTACCGGAATCATCCATAACAAATGCAGCAATAATGTATCATAAAATCTGAACATGAGCATTTCCCAATTAAGGTATCTTTCGAAATCGCGTGTTCGCCAGGACGATCTCGAGGGTAATCGCCAACAGGGCCAGGATCAGCAGATTGGGGAAAAGCTCTCTGTACCGGGTGAATTCTTTCACCTCGATTTTCGTCTTTTCCATCTCACCGATCTCCTGATAGATCCGTTCGAGGCTCGATTTGTCCGTCGCCCGGAAGTATTGTCCTCCGGTGACATCCGCGATCTTTTTCAGAACACCTTCGTCTATGTCTACGTCGATATATTGATAACGTTTCCCGAAAAACGGATCCTCAACCGGATACGGTGCTTTGCCCCGCTTTCCCGCGCCAATGGTGTAGATGCGAACGCCCATGGCCTGCGCCACATTGGCTGCCGTGACCGGATCCAGTTCGCCACGGTTGTTGCGGCCGTCTGTCAACAGAATCACAACCTTGCTCTTCGCCTTGCTGTCGCGAAGCCGGTTGGTGCAATTCGCAATGGCCATGCCGATGGCAGTACCGTCCTCCACCATACCGATGTAAATCTCATCCAGAAATTTGAGCAATATACCGTAATCCATCGTCAGCGGACATTGCGTAAAGCTTTTTCCGGAAAAAACGACCATCCCGATGCGGTCGTTCGATCGTCCATTGACAAAGTTCGCGGCAACCTCCTTTGTCACATCCAGCCGGTTCTTGCCACGCGCGAGGTCTTCGGCCTTCATACTGCTTGAAATATCCATCGCCAGGATGATATCGATCCCTTCCGTGATGATCTCTTCCTCTGTTGTACCGGATTGCGGTCGCGCAAACGCAACGATGAGCAGGGCGACTGCCAGCACCCTCAATACGAACAATACGTGCCTGAATTTCTTTGAAGAGGATTTTCCAACCGACTTGATGTGCCCGATATGTGAAAATCGCATTGTTCCACCACCATGCTGTTGACGACGGACATACCAGTATACCATCAAAGGCAGGATGGCAAGCAGAGAGAAAAATTCAGGATTTGCAAACCGTATCATCTGCTATGCCACCTCCCCTTCGCGTGCTTCCGTTTCAGCCATCTCCTCGTTTCCGCTATCATATCCTTCATCCGTCTCAACTTCTTCATTTTCAGAATCGGCCTCTTCCATCTCGATCTTCGTTCGATGAACGAGTTCGTACGCCTGCTTCACGACGTCGTCCGTCTCATTCGACAGGGGCACATATTTGGCGAATTTCACCAGATCGCAGCTGTCGAGAAAATCCGACACCCTGCCGATCACCTCGCTGGCCACGTCTTCCGTTCGCATGTTCTCCACCAGCTGTCCGGTCGTCATCTCCAGCGCCACAATATAGAAGCGGCCTTCGATGTACGTCCGAATGATATCCGACAATTCGATATAGAACTGCTTGACATCCCCTTTCTCCAGCAGATCCGAAGCGAGCAACTTGTCCAGATTCTCCAGTGCTATCTCATGTGCCGGCCTCGGAGGTTCTTCCTTTCGCGGTATCAGGCTTTTCCCCTGTCTCCTTCGACGTATAAAATAGAAAATAAGCAGTGCCAGCAGGATCAGTGCTGCGCCGGCGACCACCAGCTGGATGATCCGCTTCATGTCGCGTTCCAGCTCCAACGGGGCCTTGATATCCTTGATATCGCCAGCCTCGCTCGGCTTCAGACTTTCGACCTGCACCCGGATTTTTTCCGTGGAGAGCTCCTGCCAGTTTGTGTCCGGTTTTGTAACGAACTGAACGTTTACAGGAGGTATCTCGAATTCTCCCGTGTCAAACGTCGAGATGATATATATCCGTTTTTCGAGGATGTTGCCGTCTACTCTCTCGGGTTCCGGGTCTTCGTAATCCAGAATTTCGAATGCGCCCAGATTCGCGCCCACCTCCGGCATCTCGATCAGCACGCTGTCACCCCGTGTGATGATGATGGAATATCGGATTCTGTCACCAATGGTTATTTTCGCCCGGTCAACTTTTGATTCAAGAGAAATATGGCTGTCCTGAGCGAAACCACTCGCACTGATCAAAGCGATAAGCAGGGCTATGCAAAAGAATCTTCTCATCAACGTAACCTGTCCTCGTAAATCGCCGCGGATTCAGCCCGCATGAGTTGTTCAGACATTTGCTCCAGCGCTTCCTGCTGTCTCTTCGCAGCGAGATCCTGGGTTGCCTGTTCGCGCACTTCGGAGAATGATTTTTGACGCTTCACATCTCCATTCTCATCTCTTTCCACATAACGGTCTTTATTGGCATCATAAAAAAGTTTGACATCCGATTCTGTGATCTGAACTTTTTCAGCGATTTCTCGCTCCAACAGTTTGCGAACCATGATCTCGCGCTTCGCCTGAAAGGCCGCTTCAACGATCTCCGGATTCTTGTCCAGTTGTTCGCGTCTAGCCTTGTCATACAGCAATTCGGTCAGGATATATTGTCGCAAAAACTGCAGCCTTTTTTCCTTGCTGTCGATCTGAGAGCGTATATAAGACGGTATCTGATTCATTTCGAAATCGAAATCACCCTGTGTGATCTCACGATCTCCGATTTTTGCGATCACGGCTCCAGGTCGCTTTTTATGCACTTTGTCCGGTTCGAGGCTCGCCGTTTCCTCCAGCACCTGTACAGCATCTTCGGATCGCTCCAGGCGTTCCAGGCACGATATGATCTTCTTATTTGCCTCGTCCACCAGATTGCTCTCCGGGAAGAGATGTCTTATCTTCAGATAATACGCAAGCGCGTTTTCATAATCCCTCAAACGCTCGAAATAGATATCTCCAATCGTATATGAAATGTTCGCCTGCTCTTTCGCATCCATCTCATAGTTATTCAGATAGTACTCGTACTGCGCCACCGATTGCTCGAACAGCTGTCTGTTATACAGAATATTCGCGAAATCCCTGGCCTTGTCTTTGGGAATATTGGGTTCATTTTTCTCTGCACAGTTCGTGATAATTCCTGTTGCGACAATCATCAACAGTATGATTCTCTTCATTTACTCCTCCATATTAGATGCTCATCGAAACCGCTTTGCCCTCATCCTGAAAAAGCGAATCAAAGGGTCGATGTATGATTGGTCCGTCTTGATATCGATGTGGTCCACGTTCATGGATTGAAACAGTTTTGTTCTTTTCATGACTACATCAGAAGTCTGCTCCCTGAACATTCCTCTGATTCCGCTGTATGAAGTATCCACAGTGAATATCTCACCGGTCTCTGCATCCTCCAGTTCGATGAAACCGACATCGGGCAGTTCCAGCTCCCGGGGATCGGTCACCGTAATGGCAACGATATCGTGTCGCTTGTTCGCGATCTGAAGCGCTTTTTCATAATTTTCACTGATGAAGTCGGATACCAGAAAGACCACGCTTCTTCGCTTTGTAACGCGTGAAAAATATTCCAGTGCCTCGGAAATATTGGTCTTCGATCCCCGCGGCTCATGATAGAGTAATTCGCGCAGCACACGCAGCACATGGCTCTTTCCCTTTTTGGGCGGCACAAACTTCTCTACGGTATCCGTGAAGATAATGAGTCCGACTTTGTCGTTGTTCTTTATTGCAGAGAAAGCGAGCAGAGCGCAGATCTCGATGGCGATCTCCCCCTTCATTCGCTCCACTGTGCCGAAATTCCCGGAAGAACTCACATCCACCAGGAGCATCACAGTCAGCTCGCGTTCCTCCTCGAACACTTTCACGTACGGATGTCCCATTCGCGCTGTCACGTTCCAGTCGATGCTGCGGATATCATCACCGAGCTGATATTCACGGACCTCTGAAAACTCCATGCCCCGTCCCTTGAAGACCGAATGGTATTCGCCGGAAAACACATCGTTCACCAATCCACGGGTGGCAATTTCGATACGCTTGACCTTTTTCAGTATCTCTTTGGGGATCATGGCACTTCAATCTTGTTTAAGATTTTCCTCACGACATCCTCAGCCGTGATTTCCTCGGCCTCGGCCTCATAAGTGACGATGATGCGATGACGCAGAACATCCATGCCTATGGACCGAACATCTTCCGGAGTCACAAACCCGCGATGGCGCAGAAATGCATGTGCCCTCGCCGCCAGCGACAGGTTGATGGATGCGCGTGGTGACGCGCCGTATTCGATGAGATCTGCCAATTCATCGAGTTCATACTCTTTCGGATTACGCGTCGCAAAGACGATATCGATGATATACTGCTCAATTTTTTCGTCGATGTAGACATCATGAACAATGTCTCTGGCTTTGATGATCTCTTTCGGAGAGACCACAGCTGAAACCGTTGGGATCTCCTTCCGCGTCATTCTACGCATGATCTCCAACTCTTCTTCCTTGTTTGGATAACCAACTGAAAGCTTGAGCATAAATCGATCGATCTGCGCCTCAGGCAGCGGGTATGTACCCTCCTGTTCTATAGGGTTCTGCGTGGCCAGCACCAGGAAAGGATCGTCCAACGGATAGGTTTTATCACCAATCGTCACCTGTCTCTCCTGCATTGCCTCGAGCAGTGCGGACTGAACCTTTGCAGGCGATCTGTTGATCTCATCGGCAAGAATGAGATTCGAGAAGATAGGTCCCTTCTTTGTCGTGAATTTCCCATTGCTCTGATCGTAGATGAGCGTACCGATGAGATCGGCCGGCAACAGATCCGGCGTGAACTGGATCCTCTGGAAATTTGTGCGTATAGTGGAAGACAATGTCTTCACCGCCATGGTCTTTGCCAGCCCGGGTACACCCTCCAGATGAATATGCCCGTTGCATAGTAATCCGATCAGCAAGCGTTCTATCATGTATTTTTGTCCGACAATGACTTTGCCGACTTCATCAACAATTTTATCGACAAAAACACTCTCCTTCTTTATCAGCTCATTCAGTTGCTGAATGTCACGATTCATCGTGCCTCCTCGATTTGATGTTTCTCAGTTTGTGAATTGGTCAGTATGAAAGATTCAACCAGCGTGAAGACTCTTTCAAGCGCCGTCCGGTCGCCCTCCCCGCCTGAAAACTTTGCGATATCGCAGGTACTTAATACCTCGTTCGCATTGTTGATAAGACTTTCCGCAACGCTATTTTGTTTTAATTGACCGATAATTTCTTCTCTCACTTCATTGACCGCGTTGAAATCAAATTTTTCAGACAAATATTTTCTAAATACCCGTGACAGTACGGAAAAGCTGTTTTTTACATCCAGATCCGGCGATCCCAGCTGGATGGACTCTTTCAAGTCTTCCAGATACCGCTCTTCCAGAGAGACCACCGCAGCCTCTTCTGCCAACCGCGACTTTTCAGCTGCTTTGCGTTTCAGATAGATGAAGACGATGACTCCAAGAGCAATAAGGATCAAAGCCGCTGCGATCCATTTGTAAATCCATGCGCGAGAGCCGGGTTCCGGCAACGGATCCACGACCTTCA
>JAZBPW010000074.1:0-23358 GCA_036351795.1 Candidatus Zhuqueibacterota bacterium
GACCCCTGGAATCGATCTTGATCAGTATCGCTAACAGGATCCAGAACGGTAAAAACAGAATCAGTACTGTCAGCGAAACGATCACATCGATGAACCGCTTGACCCGCTTTTCCCAGGCGGGCATCATCTGCGGCATGATCTCGATCAGCGGCACACCGTACAACTGCTCTGTTCGCCCATATCCCATGACGATATCGTAAATATCGGGCAGAATTTTCAGTGTGACCGGCAGATCATCGCACATGGAGATGACATCGATCACCTTCTTGTGCGACCGCGCCTTGATCGCGATCAGTATCTCCTCGACCTTGAAATTGTTCACGATGCGACGAAGGTTTTTCACACTGCCGATCACCTTGCAATCGGAATGGTTTTCGCCGGCTCCCTCATTGCCCAGGCTCAGAAAACCGATGACATCATAGCCAAGCGCTCTGTGCTCAACAATTGTGTCGTAAAGCTGCCGTGCCTTGTCATTCCAGCCGATGATCAGGGCGGTCCTCCGTCCGATACCCATCTCAAGCAGCTTTCTCTGAACCGTGCGCAGGACCAGCCTGCCCGTACTGACAAAGAAAATGACAAGAAACCAGTAGGCAACGAATATCAAACGGCTCAACGACGGCGTTGTCCTGATATCGCTCTCTATATCCATGGTCAGGATAAACGCCAGCAGAGCGCCGATCGTTACCGATTTGATCACCGCGATAATTTCATCGAAACGGGATTGGGCGTACCACGAGCGGTAGAGCCCGAAAAAAAAGAAGATAAAGAACCAGTACAGAAAGATAATGAGCATCAACATGATGTTCTTGTTGATGTAAAAACCGAAATGCGCCCGGAATTCGCACCATACAATAAATGACAGTGAGAGCATCAATAAATCGGTGACGATCAGCAGTATTCTTTCAAGCGTCTTCGGCATGCAATTCCTGATAGAGCTGATCGATCTGTTCTACCATTTTGTGTGCGCTGAATTTCTTCGCGACTTTCCGATGCGCGTTTTCGCCCAATTCCTTCGTCTGCGCGGGATCACCTAAAAGCGATATCACGGCGCGACTGATCGACTCCGGATCACGCGGTGGCACCAGAACCCCTGTCTTTCCTGTTTCAACAATCTCCGGCACGCCTTCGACAGCCGTCGCAACCACCGGTTTCTTCAGATACATCGCTTCGGTGAGTGAACGGCCAAGCCCTTCCCAGCATGATGACAGCACATAGATATCCATCACCTGCAGCAGATCGGGCACATCATCCCGGAATCCGAGTATCTGCGTCCTGTCGTGAATACCCAGTTTTTTTATGCGCTTCTCCAGTGCATCTCTGAGTTCACCATCGCCAATCAACAGGAATCTGGTGTCCGGGTGAGCCTCTGCGATGGCGGGTATGGCATCGAGAAAATACTGCGGTGATTTCTGGTTCGACAATCTGCCCACCATCCCGATCACTTTCATCTTCGGGTCGATGCCGAGCTCTTTCTTCTTCGACACAACATCTGTCTTCTTATCGAATTTATCAAAATAGATGCCGCTGTAGATATTCACCAGCCTCGCCGGATCCGCGATTTTCAAATCGACGATCTTTTGAAAGTTCAATTTTGATACCGTCACCAGAACATTCGATATTTTTGCCAGCGCCTCTTCCAGTGTGATGAAAAAAGACCTGAGCAGCGGATTCATAAAATCGTTGAACGGAAATCCGTGGACTGTATGAACGATGATGGGGACACCAGCGAGTTTCGCAGCGATCCTCCCCGAAAATCCGGGTTTGGAACTATGCGTATGCACGATGTCGTATCTGCCCTTGCGGATGATCCTGTATATCCTGAGCAGAGCGATGATATCATAGATCAGATGTATCGGACGAACGAGCTCATTGACGAAGATCAATTTTACATTTTTCATTTTCAAGGCACGGTCCAGCCAGTCGCCTTCCTCGGCGCTCATCAGCGTCACCTCATACCTCTCTTTATCGAGCTCATCCACT
The DNA here is from genome assembly GCA_036351795.1 of Candidatus Zhuqueibacterota bacterium. Taxonomy (GTDB): domain Bacteria; phylum Zhuqueibacterota; class Zhuqueibacteria; order Thermofontimicrobiales; family Thiofontviventaceae; genus JAZBPW01. The sequence continues at coordinate 1,981 of JAZBPW010000074.1, forward strand.
GTGATCAGTGTGTTGTCCTGAGCACCGCCGACAGGAAGGTTGGTGATGATATGGAGAATTTTTATTTTTCCCGACTTCATTGATATTTCAATATGGTACACTCGTAATCAGACAGTCAAAATCGTGTCAGGTATTTAATTTTTAAATATAATGAATGTATTTATAAATTTCAACATATAAAAATTCTTAGCCCGAATAAGTATTACCTTATTTCAAATAGAGACACTTTTTACATTTTTGGATATTGTTGTATTTAAAATGAAGGAGATAAACTCCAGATGACTGGTTGCGGAATTGCCATGGTATTTTATGATTGCCTGATCTCATGTCTTGATCCAATATCTCTTCTACAAATTGCCCGTTGATATTATATACATGAATGCTCATTTTGCCTTTCGCCGGTAAATCAAATGTAAGTGTCGTCGATTGATTGAATGGATTGGGGTAATTCGGATGGATTCGGAAAGATTTCATAAATGGACCAACACCCTGAGAAAGGTGACTATTGTTGTCGCTATTATCAACTGCACTGATCCAGTAACAATAACTCTTGCCTTCTTTAATCTCCATATCTAAATAATCGATTTCAGGATGATAAACATAGTTAATAACGACTGCATTGGCAGAGTCATCGCTGGTGGAACGATAAATCTTGTATAAAAGAATGTCGTGTTCTGGATTGGCACTCCAGTTTAGAATGATTGATTCATTTTTATAAGTACCAGCCAAATTCTGTGGCGGCTTTGGAAGAGCGTCAAATAATACGGGTCCCATCGTTTTAGATAATTGGCTGCGATTATTAAGAGTATCGACAGCTTCAATCCAGTAAAAATATACTTCGCCATCCGTGACATTGAAATCTTCATAAGTTGATATCGGTACATCTATGGAATCTATCAAAGCTGCAGAAAGCGAATCGCTATTATTATTGCGATAAATTCTATGACGCCCAATATTCCCGGCAGATGGCATCCATCCAATTTTAATAGCCATATTATTTGAGCGAACTGAAAGGCTGTATGGTGCTTCAGGGGGACCGGTATTTTTAGAAAGCCTGCTGACCTGTCCTGACGTATCGACGGCACTAATCCAGTAATAGTATGTCTGACCCGGTGCAATTGATAAATCCAAGTAGGACGAGACAGGATGAAACACAGAATCGATAAGTACTGCATTCAAAGAATCGCAGTTCATGCTTCTGTGTATTCGATAGTAAGAAATATCCGGCTCGGAATTATTTATCCACTTCAATTCAATAAAGTCCACTTTTATGATATTGACTAAATGTCGTGGAGGAGCAGGAGGTGCATCGAGGACAAACATCCGTGCGGTTGAAAACCCGGATTTGGCAAATCCATTATCAGCAGCCTGTACACGCCAGTAATAGGTTCCATCCGCTAAACCGTGTACAGTCCATGACGTATTCTGAAAAACGTTCCCCCACAGCAGCAATCGTTTATAAGATTCAGGTACAGTCATGATCGATGACATTACATCGTATCGATTTGGTGATATACCGATCTGTAAATTGTAGGTTAGACTTACAGACTGCGTCTCTGGGTCGATTGAAGGATCCCAGGAAAAATGTACTGTATCATTTGAAACGATCGTTGACAATGCTTCAGGTATCGCAGGGATGGCATTCGCTGTCGTATTATTGTTTTGATAAATTACGAGATCTCTGCCTATGACGTCCAGATCACCGTCGTTATCATAATCTCTGCAGAGGCCGTAATCCCCGGCGAGAGTATCTACCGCTTGCAGGAATTGCCCCAGCCCCTTATTGATATAGATTACACCTCTCTGTCCATAGAAATAAATATCCAGCGCCCCGTCGTTATCCATATCGCCAAAATCGGCCCATTTGAAGGCAGTGTCTGTAAAATCAGTTTCTACGCTCAAAAAACGATCATTTCCATCATTTTGAAACAAGTTTGTTGAATATGAAGTACCACCAAACCCGTAGTCACTCCAGCTGGATCTGGAAATTCCGGTAATCAAGACATCAAGATCACCATCCTGGTCATAATCGCCCCATCTCGCCACATTTCCACCGATCAATTTTTTGACCTTTACAAATGTCATACAGCCATCATTTCGGTAAATATTCGTTTCATAATTGCTATAGCCGGAATCAATATAATCTCGTACGCTTCTCATTCCTGTTATCACAAAATCTATATCTTCATCCAGATCATAATCCCCGATAGAGACCATCCCACGGGCACCGCCAGTGAATTCGACAGCGATATCAGTAAACATGTCATTTCCATCATTTCTGAATATTTTAGCAATATATTGGGCATCATTTAAAATATCTACAGGTAAAAATTCGGGGCAGATGCAAATGCCATTCATTAACAGGTCCTTGTCACCATCATTATCAAAATCTCCCCAGGCCGCAGAACCGTAATAATGGACAGACGGCAGATCAATATCAAGGGATGTTAAAAACTCATTACCATCATTTCTGTAAATGATTGATTCAGGATATAGCGTGACAGCATCAAGATCACCATCGTTATCATAATCATCCCAAAAGGTATAAAAGGGATTTAAATCATCTGGCGTTTGTATGCTCTTGCCAGATAAGAAGTTCACTGGGGAAAAAGTTAGTAACATAATTGAAAATATAATCTTAGTTTTCATTTCTATTCTCTAATATTCATTTCATTCAACCCAATGTCATTAAATTAAGAAGATTTTGGCTCATCATACAACAAGAAGGCTTCGACTCCGCTCAGCCTGACAGCGTCTCTTTGTCACCCTGAGTCCGCCAGCTGGCGGAAAGGGTGAAATACGCTTAACTTAATGACATTGCAAATCAACCTATTTTAAAAACATACACTTTTTACAATGGTTAAAATGATTGGTTCTCAATTGATAGATATATAATCCTGATGATATATCTTCTGGAAGCCATAATATCTGATAATAACCAGCGATCAAATTCTCATTCACAAGTTCTGCGACCTTTTGCCCAAAAGGATTATAAATTGCCAGTTGAACAAAACAAGGTTGAGGGATATTAAAGGAAAATGTAGTCGATTCATTAAATGGATTTGGATAATTTGATGCTAAATAGTACTTGTCAGAATTAGATAAAATTTCTTGATCAGGAATCTTGAAATGAAATTTTTCAAGGCATCGTGTCGTGTCATATCCGTCAATGGCTTCTACATACCAGGAATATGTTTGATTCAATTCAAACCAATCCTCACCCTCGAAGACAAAATTCGGGTGACGTAATTCGGTTATTATGGTATCAGAATGTGCTCCGGCCAGATAAAAATTGTATTCAATTGAATCCTGATCTGTATCTTGTGACGGATACCACGAAAATAGTATTTCCGTATCCATTACGGTAGAATTGTTGTAAGGTTTGAACAATATAAAAGGAGCCGGTGCATTTTGTTGTTGCAGCCAGTTTAAAACGCTACCTTTCCAAATCCATGTAACAATATCAAGATCACCATCACGGTCCATATCGACAGCTGAAATATCATTGTACCGGGTATCGGACATCGGATGCGGTACAAAATGCATGGATCCATCATTTTCAAACCATGTCAGCTTTGAGAGAGAATGTCCGAGAACATCGTAATCACCATCAAAATCAAAATCGACTAAATCGATGAGTTCAAAGCGATACATTAGATTGAGGTCATCTGCGCGATGATAAGAAAAATTCTGATAACCATCGTTTTCATGCCAGAAATGTGAAGACAGAATATCAAGATCGCCATCGTTATCTACGTCTGCTATTTCCTCTATTTCCGAGCCGGGATAATCGATATTTACAATTTCATGCTGGCTGAATTGTCCATTTCCCGTATGCTCGAACCAGTAGGTGTGCCATGCATCTACAAGGATATCCAGGTCACCGTCTAAATCCAGATCGATGGCTTTGGCATCGGTGATATCGCGAGCGAGTTCCAGCAGAGCATGCGCTTTAAAATACTGCTGCCCGTCATTTTCCAGCCAGGAAATATCCTTCCCCCCCACATCAACAACAAAGACATCATTATCTCCGTCATCATCAAAGTCAACAAATTGAAGTCGTTCCCCGTTATGCGGGATACGCATCAATTTTTCAGAAAAATTCAGGTTTCCGTCATTTTCCCACCAGTAAATTTGTTGTAGAGAATGGGCTGATGCAAGCACATCAGTATCACCATCATTATCGAGGTCGACTGGATATAATGTGCTGATACTATTCACTTTTTCATCAATGAGATGGACAGCAAAATTTTCCGATCCGTCATTTTCCCACCAGGATACAGATAATGGTTTTTGTCCGCCTAAAATATCGATATCACCATCATGATCCATATCGATGCCAATAATATTTACAGGATAATTGTAATATGGATGAAAAAAACCTTCATGAATCTGATGTTTAATGAATGAAGTTTGAGCAAACGAGGTCGTATAAAGTAATATAAAAAGGAATGAATAACACTTGTACATGTTCCATCCTTATGCTGCCTCTCCATAGCATATTAGTCAATGTAAGTGTAAACTTCAACCGTGAATGTTATGGTACACCTTCAACGTATTCTTTGCCGCTTTTTCCCAGGTGAATCTTTTGATGTTTTCCAGGCCCTTTCGAACCAAATCCCGGGATGCATGTTCATTTTTCAGTATGTTGAGAATTTTCCCGGCAATATCAGCGGAAGAGTGCGAATCAACCAGGAGCCCCGCCTCTCCAACTACCTCAGGCATGGATGTATTGTTGCCGGCAAGTACAGGAATTCCGCGGCTCATTGCCTCGATCAACGGGAATCCAAACCCCTCATAATGCGATGGAAGTACAAGTAACTCCGCATTTTCGTAGAACTCACCCAGTTCATCGTCCGACACAGAATCCAGAAAAATCACAGATCCCTTGAGATTCAATTGTCGAGCCCGTTCCTCCGGTGCGACATAATTGGCATACCGCTTACCAATGATAACTAATTTTAGCGTCCCATGCAAATTATTTTTTACAGCGTTAAATGCATTCATGAGCGTCACCAGGTTCTTGTGGGGACGCCGCTCACCTACAAAAAGAATGAATTTATCCCGGATACCATATTTCTCCCGAATGGATGCATGCTCACCTCTCGTACCTTTCACGACAAACATCTTTTCGAGTCCATGATATACCACATCGATTTTATCCTGGGATACTTTAAAGATATCAATCAAATCGTTTTTCGTGTTCATGGAGGCCGCAATCACGCATTGCGCACCCAGAACAGCGCGTTTCATGATGGCCTTCATATAGAAACGCTTGGCCCGGCTGAATTCAGGGAAAAAATACGGATGTCGAATATACTTCAGATCATGAATCGTCACAACAGAACCTTTACCTCTGAACAACGGCATGTCGAAATGAGGATGGTGATACACATCCGGCCGTATGCGTCCTATCAGTCTGTTCAGCAAAATTTGATTCACTGGATGAACGCCTCTCAGATCGACTCCGATCTTCGATACATTCGGAGATTGCAGCACTCTGAGCGGATGGTGATCCGCAAGATCATTTCTGATGAGGATATGGTAATCATTCACGCCATCCTGTTCAACGAGTGCGGTCAGCAGCCCGTTCAGATAGCGTCCGATACCTGTGATCTTATTTTCAGAAAGATGTGCGTCTATCAATATCTTCAGTTTTTCTTCCCCCTGAAAAAGAGTCCTGCCGCAATGATATGCGCATTCGCCGCTTTGATGAACAGGAGATCCAGATATTTCAACCAGAATGTCAACCATCCGGATACGAATTCCATCCCTTTTGCCAGCGATCGATTCCTGATGAAGATAGTCGGCATCTTGCGTATCCACCAGCAGAATGTAGATACCGGACCGACACACACGCCGACATCCTCCTTCTCGAATGGCATCATTAAACGCTCTATCCCCCGTATCGTATATCGTTGAAAATCAGCGGGATCAGCGTGATACCCCTGAAGAAATGGAATCTCCACGTAGATCGCACAACCTTTTTTGAGCACTCTGTGCATCTCCCGGACGACAATCGCCGGTTCCTTGACATGCTCGAGCACCGCCTGACAGATGATGACGTCAACCGATTCATCTTTGAGGGGAAGTCGATGTCCATCGCCGACCACATTGACGAAACGAAAAGGGTAAATGTCCAGGTTGATTGCACCGTCAGAGAGTTTCCGGTGCCCGCTCCCCAGATCCAATATGACTTTCCCGGGAGGGGTCTCCTTCACAATCTTGTCTATTTTCCTTCTGCTGATGTTCAACGAAGGACTTGGTGGTTTAAGAAGTCTTCTCATCGATATTTTCATTCTACTTCATCCTGTCCCGCTTTGACCAATTCTATGCTTTTTCATTGAGTTCCATGAAGATACCATGCAACTTCAGCGCGTGGTTATTCCAGTTATACCTATCGATCTCCTCTGCATTCCGCCCCTTCCAGAGCGTGCTCCCCGCCTTATAATGATCGTAAAAATCCCTTAACACCGAAGCACATCGATCGATTTCATCACCGGATATCACAAGACCTGCACCGGTTTTCTCGATGATGCCGGCCGCAGGCGTGTTCGCGCCGATGAGCGCCAGGATCGGCTTTTCAGATACCAGGTACTCAAATATTTTGCCGGTCTGTTCGTATTTACTGCCACCGCCGATCAATACAAGGAGATGGGATGTCAACTGATACTCGAGGCTCTTCTCGTGGGACACATTACCCGTGAACTTGACGATTTTACCCAGTCCCTTTTTCCGGACCGCGTCAAGCCAGTATTCACCCCCACCGCCGACAAAAATCGCCTGGACTTTCGATTCGGCATCAGGGATGTCCGCAATAAACCGGCTCAATGACTCCAAAAAATTATTCGGATCTCTGTTGGCAAGATCGATCCGGCCGGTATGACAAAGCGTGAACTTTGAATTCTGTGCCGGACGAAGTTCTGTATGATCATCATCATCAAAACCGTTCGGAATGACCGCGTATTTGCGCTTGTCGATTCCGGGATACTTTGCAATATAATCGTCAGCAATATTGTCCGCCACGGTGACGATCCTGTCAGCATATTTGAACAGCCGCTTTTCCATCAGCTCATTGATTTTTTTGCTGATGCTGTTCGGGAAGTAGGCATACGTCGCCAATGTCCACGGATCTGCCAGATCGATGACCCACGGTCTGCCGGTAAAAAACTTGGCCAGAGCGCCCAGAATGAGGACGGAATACGGTGGGCATTTTGTCCAGATGATATCGATATCCCCTTTTCTGACAGCCCTGATGGCCTTCGGTAAGGCAAAGGGAATCCAGGAGACCTGCACATCCGGGATAAAAAACCAGTCACGGATGATCCATAGTGCCCGGTTCTTCAGCTTTGCGAATAAACCGATCTCTTTGGCATCTTTGCCGAGAGATTTCAACCGGAATTCATCCGTCCTCTTCTTTGAAATAAGTGTCCTCGCCCTGATGATCTTCAGGTCTGGCGGTAATTCATGCAGGAATTTGTCATCCTTCAAAAAATAGCTCTTCTCCGGCACTGTGAGTACCGTTAAATCCCATCCCATCGCGGTCAGGAATTTAACATACTTTGTCGGACGTTTGACACCACCCCCGCCGGACGGGGGGAAATAGTATGATATAAAAAGCGCTTTTTTCATTGTCATGCGATATCAGGATTATTTATCCATTCTGCAAAATAACGATCCGCGAAGGATCACTTCATTTCAGACTCTGTTATCAATTCGAAGTATTCTTTTTCCATCGATTCCAGTACTTTTTGTCGCGTGTGTCGTGAGTTGATCATATTGACGTTCTCCTCGCAGGCGGCGATGTATTTTTCCGGATCTTCTATCGCCCGGTTAATACAGCGCGCCAATTGCGAGCTGTCGCTTCGGGTAAAGAGCAGCCCATTTTCGCTATCTGTAATAATAGAACTGTTGGCAGGAATATCTGTGAGAATCGGATACAGCCCTGCCGCCAATCCCTCGAGCGTCGTCACCGATAATCCGTCGGACCTTGCCGTGGAAACATAGATATGTCCCTGACGATAATACGAGATCAGTTCGCTGTGATCGATTCTTCCTGTAAATTCTATGCGATCCGCCACACCAAGTTCTACAGAGAGGTCTTGCAGCCACTTCCTCTCAACGCCATCGCCGATGATTAAGAACCGGGCACCCGGGTGTTTCCGGAGCACATCGGGAATCGCGTCTATCACTGTCCTGACATCGTAAATCGGTTCCAGAGTTCGTGCGCTGATTATCACCGGCTTCGATGACAAAGTCTCTTTCTTCCGGTCAATGCGCTCTCTTTTGGTAATAAACTCCGGATCCACGTAATTGGGAATGTGTCGCAATGTCTGTCCGCCTGCTCCGTATTGTTCCAAAGCGGGTTTAAAATGCCGGGCAACATATGCCACACGATCCGCTCGTTTCAACACATGTCGAACACATGCGCGGTAAATCAGTGATTTTCGGGGATGGATCAGAATGTCCGAACCATGCACAGTGACGATCAAAGGATGGAAACCGGTCCAGGATGCAATCCATCCGGAATCGGTGAGAAAGTGCGCGTGCAGAATGTCCGGTTCAATCGAACGGATTTTACCGCGCAGCCTCCGGCCAAGATAAAGACGATACAACATCTTCAAAACTGTTTTCACGGGCGTGAGCATCGGGAATGGTGCCCTGGGCGTGCTCACGATGTCGACATCCTGGCCCGCGATCTGTTCTTTCCATGGTGAAATGACCGTCACCTCATGCCCCGACTCCTTCAGGTCGCGTATCCATCGCTTGTAATGAATACTGCGGGCATCACAGATGAGGCATATTTTTAATCGTCTTTCCCGCATATTACCTCTATCGCGATGCATAAACCCAGGATCACCCACAATGCTTTATTGAAATGCTGGGACAAAAACAGTCCGGCAATGGTAAAACCCAGGAGACTCACTTTAATCCCAAACGCGTAATTCAATAGCACCGGATTATTTTTTTCCATTGCGACAGTTCCGGCTTTCTTGACCGAACGCCATGCCAGATAAAATATGAAGATGTAAGCCAGCAGACCACCGATACCGGTTTCCGCGCCGATATGCAGAAAAATATTATGCGCGTACAGCGCCATGATCAATCCCGTATACCTTGTGGACCAGACGATGAAATTACCCAGTCCAACGCCGAATACCGGATGATCGAGAAACATGCGGATCCCGCCTCTGTACAGACGGTAGCGCTGGATAAAGGATTGATCTTCTGTGACAAGTCTGAGCAGTTTCTGGTAATGCGACAGCTTTTCAACGAACAGGTAGACGACGATGATCAATACGATCACAGAGATGACTGCAAAGACCTTGTTTTTTCTTTCATTATATAGAAGCGCCATCAGCACGACGCCGAGCGCCAGCATTCCTCCGCGAGAATACGTGAGATTGATCGTTATCAGTATCGCCATGCCAATGGCAGCGAGTATAATTTTCGAGATCAGTCTTTTCTCCGTCTTGATCAATGAGACGGATATCGGTACCGCGGTCACCAGCACGATTGCCAGATTATTGGGATCTTCCCGGAACGAAGAGACGCGGCTGCTCATGAAAGGATCGCTCATGAAAGTGCTCATGCCGTAAACCGCGGTTACTCCCGCAGCGATGACGATCACCCAGAACGCGTAGCGCAGCAACCTGGGTGTGTCAATGAGATGGATCACCAGGAAATAGAGTATCATGCTTTTCAAATAGTTCATCAGCGCTTCAATCGCCAACTCGGTACTCGCTGCCGAGACAAGCGAGATCAGCGCGAAAAACGAGAAGATCAGAATAATGACATTCACGCGATGACTGACAAATTTCGGGTCGCTCATGAAATTATTAATCAGCCAGGCAATCATCGTGAAAAGCACAATGAGCTTGAATATTCCACCACCGACAACCGCGGCGAGGTTCGAATAGATGAGCCCGATGACGAAGAGCACACCGATCCTCGGACAGAAAAAAATAACGATGGCAGACGCCATTCCTACAACCAGCACGATGCCGAGCATACCGGCATCTTTGATCGCAAAGAGGTACAGCAGGAATATCTCTGCGACAGCAGCAAACACAATCAGCCATCGCACGATCGATGACGAATAATCGAGCTGATGCTCTTCTCTATGTAAAGGAAAATACTCCATTCCAATTCCTGTCTGACGATCTCAACCTGACATTACCCTGAGAGTTACCCATCTTTTGACGAAATCGATGTCGCCCTTCTGAATGATCCTGAATACATAGCACAATGTAAAGTACAACGTCCAGAACGCCGCAGCGATCACCAGCACCTTGATCACCGGGTGCGCTGAGATGAATGTCAGCGGGAAGATCAGCAAGCCGGATCCAATGGCTGTGATCAATATCTTTCCATACGCCTTCCATGGGAACAGGCGCTGCCACGTCACTTCATACCGTTTTCTGATCACCCGCATGAAATAGTATGTGATCATGAACGTGACGAGTATCGTCGCTATGGCCGGACCTGTGAAACCGATGATCTTTATGAGAATCACATTCGCGGCCACATTCAAAACAAGCGCACCGACAGAGCCGTACAGCACGAGTCGCGGCAAGCCCATCGAAAGCACCACGGAATCGAAAGCCGTGATATGAACGAGCAGCAACAGGAGATAGATTCTGAAAACAGGGACGGCTCCTGAATATTCCTTTGTGTACAATATCGTCACCACCTCCGTCGCCGTGATCATGAAAAAAGGGATCAACGGCAGAAGCAGCAGCGATACCTTACGAATCGCGGAATGCCAGAGCCTGAAGAACTCTTCTTTTTCCCTGTTCTCGAACATCGTGACAAACTTCGGGAAAAGCGTGCTGGCAACGGCGTAGGGGATGATTGTCACAAACGGCAATTCCCGCGCGCCCACTGTATAGACGGCAAATACCTGTGGCAGAAAAAAGATCGATATCACCAGTTTATCGAGCTCCCTGGACAGTATCGTTACGATACTGCTGAAGCCCAGCGGTATGGAATACCTGAGCTGTCCTTTCAATATCCCAAGCTCCATCAATCCGCTGAAACCGCCGATCAGCTTCATGATGTAGAGCAGTGCAAAGAAAAGCTGTATCGCCGAAACGATGACCAATGTCCAGAATGCTGCGTAAAGCGAATATCCCAAAAGCAATGGAATGAGCATGCTGAATATGTTTGTAAACGCGAAAATCAGATTGACAATGGCCGCCGCCCTATGTCTGTCGTAACAGATCAGAATCGGCGCCAATGACTGTGCCGGAAAATCGAATAGCGGGTACAGCGCAAAGACTCTCAAATACCCGCTTATCTCTGCGTTTTTGAATAGTTGTCCCCAATAAAACGCTGTCGCAAAAAAGATCAGCCCAAGGATCAATCCGAGTAAAAAAAGCACTGCCTCGCTCTGCACGATAAAGAGCCGGACCTTGTCACCATCATATTTCGGGATAAAATAGTAGAGACTCGTTGGGATGCCGAGAAGCAGAACAACGGAGAAAAGAGAGTAAAGCAGAATGATCTGCCGGTATGTACCGTATTCGAATTTCGACAGCAGCCGGACGATGATGATCGCCAGCATCAGCTTGCCGAGCGCTCTCAGAAAGCGCCCGATCGTGATCATACCGGCTTTGTCGGAAATCGATAATTTACTCATCGAGTCGACCTTTGGGAAGTGATTTCCCGGGTCTCAGCCTGCGCGTCAGTTTCGAATAATCTCCTTTCAATTCATGCAAAGCACTCTCCAGGACGCTGTATCTCTCATGGTCCCTGTAGCGCAGTCGATTTAGATATTCTATCATGAGAACGATGACCAGGCTGATGAAAACACTTAGAAACGCCATGAGGACCACCAATATCCCGCGCTTCGGACTTGACCTCAAAACCGGTGGTACGGCTTCGTCCAGCACCTGAATCGTCGGCGTATCCTTGGCCTCCTGTATCTTCGCCTGTTCGTACTGCGGCAGGATGAATTCCAGCAGTTTCTCCTGCAGCGTCACCTCGCGATAGAGCCTGTAATACTGCACGCCGACATCAGGCACATCATCGAACGGAATGAAGAGTTCTCCGGACGCACCCTCTTCCATCACCTTACCCGAGACCATCTCATCATACTTTTTCTTCAGCTCAACCAGTTCATTCCGGGTTCTGACGATTTCCGGATGCGTATTGCCCAAAGATTTGCGCAGTACATCCAGCTCGATCTCCTTGGAATTGATGAGTGCCACGATTTTCGCGGCTGCCTCGATGGAGGCTGCCATCTGCTCGGGAAGCGCCACGACGTTGTTCTCCTTTTGAAAGACTCTGAGATCATCTTCGGCCTTTCTCAGGTCTTCGAGATTCTGATGATACCTCTCCTCGATGTAAATTCTGTTGTTTCTCGCCTTCTCGGTCTTCTTTTCGATATTCATCCTGTCGAGTTCTTCGATAAATCCATTCGCGATATCGGTCGCTCTGTTACGCGCGTCGTCTTCCTCCTTATCCTTGGACAGATACCCTGTTTTCGCCGATGCGGAGAGCGAGATGGTCCCATTCTCGTTAATTTCCACGTGGACATTGTTTCGAAGCATTTTGACCGCGAGTTCCATGTTCTCCGCTTCATACACTTCCATCAGGTTGAATCTTTTCACAACAGATTCCATGACATTTCGACTGTTCAAAATCGCCATCACGACATAAGTCTCTTCCGAGACTCCCCCAAGAGCGAATCCCGCCATTGGCAAGTTACCGATGAAATCGGAAATGCCGAGTCCGCCGCCTTCGTCTGAAGGAGGCAGAATGGTTGTGCCCGCCGTATAGGTTTTCGGAATCATCAGTGATATCGCGGCTGTGACAATTGAGACCACCAGAAAATTGATAATGATAAACTTTCTCCACTTCACGAGTATGTACAGGTAGTCAATGAAGTTTGTCTTGTTTTCGTTCATTCGAACTTCCATTTATATTTATTAATTCGATGTCGTATTATTGATGATCAGCAGTACTGTGGCCACCTGAACAGTGACGGAGAGTACGTCTTTGAAAATAGCCCAGTTATCGCGTTCCGGTTTTTCCGGCACGAGAATCGTATCGCCGACATAGACGATGGTATCGGATTTCGGTTTCAGCCATTCTCCTGTCTCCCCGCGAATGATGCGTACTTTCCTCTTGTGGGCATTCCAGCCGTAGCCTCCGGCTTTTTCAATGTAGTATCTCAGATCCTTGCCGGCCTGGTACATCATGACGCCCGGCCGTTTCACCTGCCCATTGACAGTGACAACGGCATCCACCTGCGGAATTTCGATATAATCCTCGTCATGCAGGATCACATCCTGGCTCGAATCACCCTGCATGAACAGTTTCACAAAATCCACTGCAACAAGACCTTTGCGTTCCCGGGACTTGATCTTGAAATACTCCCGCTCGAGCTCTGTCATCTCCTCTACGCTCATCTCCAGGAGACGTTCATACTCGAGGTCCACCTCTTTTTCGTATGCTTTTCGAATGACAAACGCCTCCTTGAGCGATGCATACGCCGTGAAACCGCCGGCCTGCCTGACAATGTCGGACAATTTCGTCTTATTCAGTTCGATCTTGTAATACCCCGGGTACACGATCTCTCCTTTTATCTGCACCTGTCTCCTGATCCTGTACTCCGGATGATATCGAACGAAAGCGCGGTCATCAACCTGCAGCGGGATATTTTCGAGAAGTTCGCCGCTCTCCGGGTCACGCTTTGTCAAGTCGACCTTGAACGTATATGTGGTCCGATTATTCGGATTAAAACGCGCGATCTCGATGTTCGTGGAATCGGCATTATAGGTAAAACCGTGCGCTAGGTGAACGAGGTCAAGCAGCCGGTCCCCTTCAATGTACTCATATTTATCAGGTTCATGCACAGCGCCGTAAACACCAATGATCGGCAGATTCTTGGTAAAGAGCGGCACATAGATCACATCTCCTTCCAGCAGATAGGGATTCCGATCCTTGTTACCATACCTCTCAAACGCATGGAGGTCCACCTGGACTTCATCGCCACTTTTTCTTCTCAACATGATGTGTCTTTTGGAGGGGACTTTCTGAACTGCAACCGGCTGCGCTACCGTTCGCCCCGAATATGTCTGAATCTCGGTATGGCTGTTTTCTTCCTCCTCGATGACCGGATTCGCCAGGACAACCGCATCGGAGACACGCTGCGCGGCTGTGACATTCACGACGCCCGGCATGGTGACCTGTCCGGAAACTACGACCTTGAAATGCCGCAGACCGATCAAAGTCACTGTCACATCGCTCTGTATATATTTTCGCCGTACCTGTTCGGCGATCTCCTTTTTGGCTTCGGCCAGAGTCATTTCATTCAAATCGATGCATGCAACCGTTGGAATCAGCAATTTCCCTTCCGGCGTAACTTTCAAATTGAATCCACCCGTGTTGATATCACCCCATATATTCACGGCGAGGATATCTCCGGGACCAACGATATACTCTTCCGGCTCAATAGAACTCTCGAGACTGGGTGTCGAAAGAGATAATAGCTGCTCTTCCGGTGTCATACGGTACGACTGCTGTTGTTTCGTACTAAATACGGCACCCTCATTTTGAGCTGTCAGCATATTCGCTGAAAATATAAGGAGTATGAAAATATATACTAGCGTTTTACGTCTCACGTGAAGCACCTTTCGTTTCATTTTCAAGCTTGATTTGGCTAGAATGGTTCACCTTCGCCGAGTTTGATGATCTTGCCCGGATCCTTGATATTCTTGGTCAAATTTCTCGTATCCACAATGACTTTGGAATTATTAACGATAAATTCGGCGTCATATTCATTGTGCTTTGCCGTGATGACAACCACATCCTGACTCTGCAACAGTTTTTGTGTCAATTTTTCTGACTTCAGGATCATTCCGTTCAGATGGACTTCGGGCACATATGGATCATTATAGGAAATGTTTTTAGCACCACGTTTGAGCAACAGCTTGAGCACGCTCAACGCCGGAGAATTTCTGGTATCATCGATATTTTCCTTAAAGGAGACACCCAGCATCAGGATATTCGCGTCCTTGAACGCGCGTCCGATATTGGACAGCCCCTTTCTGATCAGTCCGGCCACGTAAAACGGCATATCTTCATTCACCTTCGCAGCCAGCTCGATGAAACTGGTATGGAAATCGTATTCCCTGGCTTTCCATGCCATGTAATACGGATCGACCAGTATGCAGTGTCCGCCGATTCCCGGCCCCGGATAGAAGGGCATGAATCCAAATGGCTTTGTCGCTGCCGCCTCCACGACCTCCCAGATATCGATGCCACCCATTCTGTCGCACAGACGGGCGAGTTCATTCACCAGGGCAATATTGACACTTCTGAATATATTTTCAAGAAGCTTTTCCATCTCAGCGACTTTTGGGCTGGATACCACATGCACATTGCTCACGACCTGAGTAATGACGAGCGATGCCATTTCGGTACACTTCTCCGTGACGCCACCCACGACGACGGGTGTATTCTTCGTTGTGAAATCCGTTCTGCCAGGATCGATGCGCTCCGGAGAGAACGCGAGGTTGAAATCGTCGCCGACTTTCAGACCGCTGCTCTCGAGTATGGGCAATACAACTTTTTCGGTGGTCTCCGGGAACGTCGTGCTTTTCAGGATGATCACCTGGCCTTTTCTTAATCCGGGAAGTACGCCTTCGGCTGAGTTGATGATGTAAGAAATATCGGGATCCTTGTTGACATTGAACGGCGTGGGAACACATATGTAGATCGCGTCGAGCTCTCTCACGGCGTCGTACGTCGTTGTCGCTGATAACTTGCCCTCTTTCACAACACGGCGCAGTGTATCGTCATCGACATCACTGATGTAATTTTCACCAAAATTGATCTTGGAGACTTTCCTGCCATCCGTGTCAATCCCGATGACCTGAAATCCCTTATCCGCATATTCCACAGCCAGCGGCAATCCGACATACCCCAATCCAATGATACCAATCTTTGCAGAATGATCTTTCAATCGCTGTTCCAGACTCATTAACAATCTCCTGTAATTTTATAGTGACATGCCCCCACAATTCAATCCATTAAATTATCCTGACGGTACCGCAGGTCGGTGTAGCTATTTTACGCATGGGAAACTCAGGAGGACAGAGAGCTGTACTGCTCCTTGTAATATTCCAGATATTCACCACTTTTCAGTTTTTTCCACCACCATGCATTCTCTTGATACCAGTGGACTGTTTCGCTCAAGGCGCTCTCCAGATTGTACTTCGGTGTCCAGCCCATGACAGCCAGCTTGCTGCAATCCACAGCATATCTGCGATCATGCCCCACCCTGTCGGGAACGTATGAGATGAGCGATTCGGGCTTGCCAAGTTCCTTGAGAATAAATTTCGTGATTTCAATGTTCATTCGCTCGTTACCGCCGCCGATATTGTAGACATCTCCATCTGCGCCTTTTCGCAAAACAAATTCGATGGCATCACAATGATCCAGTACATAGATCCAGTCGCGAACATTCTTGCCATCGCCGTAGACAGGCAGTGCCATATCTTCCAGCGCGTTGGTTACGAACAATGAAATGAGCTTCTCGGGATACTGATACGGACCGAAATTATTTGAGCATCGCGTCACGATGACGGGCAGATCGTATGTGACATAGTAGCTGTAGGCGAGACGGTCGGCCCCGGCCTTGGAGGCCGAATACGGACTGGAGGGCATCAGCGGATCAGTCTCCCTGAACGCCCCGTCCTGAATGCTTCCGTAGACTTCATCCGTGCTGATCTGTATGAACTTCTCGATACGATGTTTTCGCGCGGCCTCCAAAAGCACGAAAGTGCCGAAAACATCGGTCTTGATGAATGCGTCCGGATTGCCGATCGACCGATCCACATGACTCTCGGCCGCAAAATTGATGACATAATCACTCTCAGCGACGATCTCATCGACCAGTGACTCATCACAGATATCACCCCTGACAAAGCGATACCGCGTTGATTTTTCGATATCTTTCAAATTGTCCAGATTCCCGGCATAGGTCAGTTTATCCAGATTGATCACTGCGGCATCCGGATATTTATTCATCAGATAGCGGATGAAATTACTGCCAATAAATCCCGCTCCTCCGGTCACAAGATACTTTTTCATCTCATATCATCCCGATTCAGTCCGTTCAAAATTATCATAAAATTTACAAAATAATGAAATAAAAGTCAATCAATTTTACAGAATTCGACCCTTTGTTTTGTCGTAACAGGCGATAACACGATAACGATACAGTTCAACGGCGCGAGGACTTTTTTTGCATAAGGCAATTTTTTTATTGACATTATCAATAAAAATTAGTAATATTATCGTAAAGTTAACCTTTTAACCTTCACAACGATCTGAAAGGAGGTGAAGTGAATTGACAAAAGCTGAATTAATCGACATGGTCGCTGCAGTAGATGGGATGCCTTCGAAGAGAGTTGCCGGTGATGCAGTGGATGCTGTATTCGAAAGTGTGACAAAAACTCTGGCAAAGGGTGACTCATTCACGCTTCAGGGATTCGGTACGTTTAAAGTTCAGGAATACGCTGCTCGCAGCGGAGTGAATCTGCAAACAGGTGCAAAGATTCAAATCCCGGCTACCAAAAGACCAAAATTTGTTGCCAGCAAGACATTAAAAGATGCTGTGAAATAATTTTGAGATGCAAGCAGTTACATGTATAAAAACGCTCGGCGAACATGCTGAGCGTTTTTATTTTTCCCGCATGATTTTGAACTGCCGCGTTGCGAACGACAGCAGGCGATTGCGCTCGCCGATGCGGTCGATCTGTACAGCGCTGTCCCTGAGCATATTTCGAATGGATGCCGCGGGCAGCGACATATCGAACTCACCCGTCATCGTAAAACCATATCGTCCGATTTGCTCTTCTTCATCTTTGAATGGAAGAGGATCCGAGCCGGCGATGACCTTGTACCCGCTGTTTATGGCCTTTTTCATGAGCGCGGGAGTACGCCACAGCCGCGTACGCAGCGACGTGTCTCCGAACAGCAGTTTTTCAGGGTCATACGCCTCCAACAGATTCTCCACAATATCGCCACGTTTGAAAAACCATTTCCCCGGCGCCCAGTTCAGCACGGGTACGCCCCCCTGTTCATTCACGTAATCTATCACCCCGGCCGTGTCCGCTTTCCTGTCTTCCAGGAAGCATGTACTTGCAATCGAAATGACCTCGAGCGCGTCCGTGCTCACAATCTGTCGACCGGCGATAATGTAAAGCACTGTCTCACCGTTGCGCGTCACAGCCAGTGACTCCTCCTCCTCTGTTTTTTCTATTACAAATTCACCGGACTGCAGTGATTTGGCGGTCTGCTGAAAAAATTGACAATCCGAGCGTTCACTCAACAGCCATACCGGCAGTACGCCACGATTCTCACCCTTGTTTTGATATGCAGCAGTGAGATGCCTGATACCACTTTGCACAGCCTTGTGCAGATCGTAAAATGGATAAATATGCACATGTCCATCGAGGACCAGTCTTCTCGTCATCTCTATATTCCTCATTCGTTACAGTTCTCTGGCCTTTGCATCATATTGATGATCACCGGCAGCCTGTTTCACTTTCTCCTGATCGTTCGGATTCGCCAGCGCCAGTTTACGCGACAGCTTGATAAACTTGTCCCTGCTCTGTCTCGTCCACTGATTATCAATGTTGTTCTCGGCGGCCAGTTTTTCATTTGTCTCATAATATTTCAACGCTTCGGTTCGAAGCGGTTGAATCCACTTTTCGTGGATCACAGCCCAATACTCTGTTAATTGCGCGCCCTTCATGTGTGCGGGCGGAGGCGAGGCGAGAATATCGCTGCAAAATTCTTCATAAGCAGAGCCGATCCTGAAAAATGAAGCTGTTGTCCACTCCGCCACGTTATATCGCGCCACTTCGACAAAATCCTTCAGCATCTCGTTGAACGCTGCCTGTTTCCTTTTCAGATTGACATCAAAAGGAGGTCTCAGCTTTATGTCGACAAAGTCAGCGTAATTCAGTTCACCAAGTCGAAATCTCGACTGCGCCGCCACATAGTCATCGGAGAAAAGTCCTTTTTCAGACAACGACAGATGCTTCTGCACGACCCTTTCGTACTGCATGGCAGCTGCTCTCGTCCGGCCGTCCTTCTCATACGCGAATCCGATCTTGAACATCGCTTCGAGCACCCTGTCATCATTTGAACATTTACTGACGAATGTACTGTAGGTATCGATGACATGGTGCCAGCTTTCGGCATTCTCATAATCGTTTCCGGCCGCGAACAGTGCGCTGGCGCCTTCGGGAGTTTTCAAATGCCGGCGGTAGATGGCCTTGTAATTGGCTGCCGCAAGATGCCATTGACTCAATTTTTCACGCAATGTCGCTGCCCTGAAAAATGCCTCATCCACATTATCCGATCCTGGAAAGCGATTACAATACTTCTCGAAGTTGATCGCTGCCCGCTCAACCCTGCCCGCTGCCTCGAATTGAACGGCGGATTCGTACAGAGCAGAGCCGGCGACTTCACCCTCGGATGACTCTTCAGCGGTCTTTTCAAAAATCAGCGCTGCCTTGAACGCGTTTCCTTTCAGCTTGTGCGACTCCGCAATCTTGTATCGCGACGAAGACAACATCGCCTTCGATTTTTCAATCAGATCAGCGGAGTCCTTTTCTGTTTTGATCAGATGCGAGTAAAATTTCTCCGCCCTGTTGTATTTTTCCAGCTTGAACTGGGTATTGGCCATGAAACTCAATGCTCTGGAATACTTGTCTTTGCCGATATCATTCTTGATGATGCTGACAAGCGTCTTTCTCACCACCTGTTCCGCGAGCGCCGGTCGACCGGCATTCATGAAAACATGTGCCATCTTCAACTGTACATCGATCGATTTTTCAGTCTTCGGAAACCATCTGCAGAAATCCCTGCAGGCGTAGACCAGACCACGTTCCGCCTTGTTCGCCAGAGGCACAAGATAGAACCTGCCGCCCTGAACCCATTCCAGCGTGTCCGGCGCCGCATCATTGGTCGTTTCTATCAGTTTATCGAAACAGACGACCCGGTTGAACGCCGCATCCTCTCTCATCTCGCTATCGGGAAAATTGATGACAACGTATCTGTAGGCCAGCGCCGACTTCCTGTATTCACCCACTTCAAAGTAACTCTCGGCAAGATAGTAGGCCGCGTGACTCACACGCTCGTCTTTTTCGAATGCCTTGATATAGTTTGCATAAGTGTCGGATGCATCCCTGAAATTTCGCGCGTTGTAAAGGCTGTCCGCCCTTTCGAGATACGGCGTGGCGATCACGTAATCGATCGAACTCAGTATATCGGCGATCATCTGCTGATTCTCATTGCTGTTGAAGATCTTCGCCCAGCCGCTCAAAGGGCCGTATTTTTCCACGATCTCCAGTCTGATCTGAAACGCCCGGTTGAAATCGCCCAGCGCTTCGTATGCCTTGAACATGTTAAAATATCCCCGGGGAGCCGACAATTCGAGAGGGTACCGCTTCACGAGCATTCTGTTGATCGCTAAGGATTTTGAATAATCATTTCTCTCGAAATAGACTTCGGCCATCTTTTCAATGATCAAGGGTGTAAATGTTGTCTCGCCCTTTTCCGCGGTGAAGTCGAGAAATGCAGTGATACCGCCGTAATCCGCAAAATTTATGGCAATGTAGCGTACTGTCTCGTTCACAAGTTCATCGTGCGTTTTGCCCAGAAGTTCGCAGGCCGTGGTCGTCAATAGATCGATATCATCCAGGAGATAGAAAAAAGCGCTCAGCGCCTCCGCATTGTCATTGAGACGATAATGGCACCATGCAATTTTATAGAGCGCCATGGAGAAAAAAGTGCTTTCCGGATGTTGCCGTACGACGTCTTTGTATGCGTTCAGCGCAGTGTCGAATTGTCCGAGGTCGAAATAGCATTCTCCGACACGAAACTTGATCTCGGGCAGATATGACGTATCCGCGTAACTGTCCTGCACTTTCAGAAGCAGATCCAGCGCCTCCTCAGTCTTACCGGTTTCGAACAGGCAGACGCCTGATCGGTATCTCACCATATCAATGTACGGCACATCTGGATATTCCCGCAACAAGCGTCTGTTGATATCCAGCGTTTCGCTGTAGGTCAGCACCGGCTCATCTGGTTCCGGCATGGACGTGGAATCCCTTTCATATAGCCGCATTTTCACATCATAAGATTCCATCTCGATGTTGAAGAGAAGTTTGGCTCTCCGAACCTCCCATTCGGACAACTGGAAAAGCAGCTCAGGCGCAAAGGATGAATCGGTGAATGCTGTCACCGCATTTCGCGCGGAGTTTGTCGCTAATTCAACAACCTCGAGTTCCTTTTGAAGCGAATCAATAATGGCCGTGTGGGTTTCGGTGTCAGGCGTTGCGCCTGCGAGCC
>JAZBPW010000075.1:0-22322 GCA_036351795.1 Candidatus Zhuqueibacterota bacterium
AAGGATCGTAATACCCGCCGATGTTTACGATCACGACAGGCTTCGTGAACATACCGAGCCGCTTCCATGTGATCGCCTCGATCAGCTCCTCGAACGTACCACAGCCACCGGGGAGTGCGATCACCGCATCGACACCCTCGATCATTCGCTCTCTCCGTTCATGAAGTTTCTCAACCACCACAAGCTCGGCGAGATCAGGATGCGCCCACTCCAGCTCGACCATGAACCGGGGTATCACTCCCACCACCACACCGTTCCTTTCCAGGGCGCTGTCGGCAAGCGCCCCCATCAATCCGACAGAGCCACCACCATATACAATGGTAATATCGCGTTTCGCCAGCAAGGCGCCCAATCTCTTCGCAGCTTCAAAATAGACAGCGCTTACACGCGTACTCGAGGCGCAGTACACACAGATTCTCTTTATCTCGCCCTCTTTCAATAGATTTTACTCTCGGCCAGTATATGCATATTTGTAGTTTTTTTGCTACAGAGAACGTCAAGTTGTTGCATCATTACAACAATCTGACAATATTCTGAATCCGATGAATCTATTCCAAACATTTGTTTTTATATCATTAACAAATAATCGTGTCATGCGAAAGCATTTATGGTATAATCATTGCGAGTAAAAGAGATGGCGTTATGCCAACCACTCTATACAGGTTCACTGTATCGATGGTCGCCTCAACCCGATGCACGAGCCTGAAAATTGCTCTATACCACCAGTAAAGTTTGTGGAGATCACCTCTACAAATGGAAAGCCAGTATTATCCCCGTAGTACTGGCTTTTCCGATTATTTCAGAGAGATGAGCACGCGCGTTCCCTTCCCTTCCGCGCTGGTAATCTCAATATCGCCCTCATGGTCTTCAATGATGCGCCTGACAATGGATAGCCCCAATCCCATACCCCGCTGCTTTGTGGTGAAATATGGTTCGAATATCTTCTTCAGAACATCGTGGCTCATACCACATCCTCTGTCTCTGATCTCGAGACATGTGCCTCGTTCATCTTCAGACACGTAAGTCCTGATGGTGATGGTGCTGCCGACATCGGATGCATCAACGCTGTTCTTGATCAGGTTATGCACAGCCCTTCGGATCTGGTCCCTGTCGATGTCGATCTGATCCAGGCTGGCGTCCAAATCCAGTGTGAATTTCACGGGTTTGGACTCTCCTTCGATCAAGGGAATGAGCTGCCTGATGATATCGTTGAGATCATTCTTTTCCCTGTTGACCTGTGGCATACGCGCGAATTGAGAGAATTCCTCGGATATCTTCTGCAAAGATTCCATCTCGTCCTGGATCGACCTCAGCGACTCATTCAATCTGCTATTCCCGGATGTGCTGCTCGATCCGATACGATGCAGGGAGAGTTGGATCGGAGTCAGCGCGTTCCTGATCTCATGCGAGATTCTTCGTGCGACATCACGCCATGCCGCCAGTCTCTCCGCTTTGACGAGTTTATCCCGGCTCGTCTTCAGGTCGGTTCTCATCTTGTTGAAGGAATCGACGAGGATCTTTATTTCATCCACGGCCTTCACTTCCACACCGCGGCTAAGATCTCCCTCGGCGACATGCTCCATCCCAGCGGCGAGCTGTTGAATTGGGTCGCTGATGCTTTTGGCAAGAATACGGGCAGCGAACACGGCGACAAGCGAAAGCAGAATGATCAGCAGCGTTGCCAGTCCCCAGATGAGCTCACCCTGTATGATAGAGTCCTTGAAAAGCGATAGCGATTTATACATTTTCAATGATTCAGAGATCTGGTCCCTGGCCTGAACCACGCCGGGATCGATGCCAAAACCGACAAACGTCACCACCGAATCTTCACCGATGCTGTAGACCTCGCACTGATAGCCATCCGCCCGTTGACGGATCTGACTCCCCACGTTCTCTTCACCGATGGAAGGTGCGATGAATTGATCGTAACTCTCGAGTGGTGATTCACTGTTTGACGCGTACCCCAGTCTCTCCATCCCGCCATCCTTCATTCGAAATCGCGCCCAATAGTCGACATCAAATGCTTCCAAATCCTCCGGACCAGCACTCCAGTCGGCAGGCCGGTGCTGGATAAATTGAAGCCCGCGGGATTCCAGATCGCCTTTCAGTATCTGAAGCGATGTTTCAAGCGAAGACTCGACCCCCGGCACAAGAAACATCTCCACACCCTGGGTGAAGAGAGCACTGACCAGAAGTGTGAGTGGTATTGTGGGGATCAATATCAACAGGATAAATATCGTCGTCAGCTTGACCTGCAGGCGATAGCCCCTGGGAGATCGCCTGATCAGGAGATAAAAATAACCACCCAGCGATACAACGATCAGAAAGATCCAGAAGAGAAACATCTTCATCGGTCAACTATTCATCATTTTGCTGAAGGTTCACGAGAATGATGATCACACCAACGCCAATCAGGATCAGCGGCCACCAGTTCTTCAGGCCGATGACGCCGCTCGCGCCGATCGATGCGAGCACGACTCCGGCGATGAGCTTGCCCATGGAGGAGTGGGTGTCCGGCTGTCCGATCATTCTCACGAAGGCATCGAACAGGAATATGATACCGAGACCAAGAAGGAAATAGGCCCACCAGTCACTGTTTGATATCATGTTCTGTTCCCGAAGGAAAAGCGACAGTCCGAGCCAGATGATGATCAATCCGGGAAACATCCTGGTCAGAGACTGATACTGCGGTGCCGGTTTACTCTCTTTCTGGTCATCCACTTCATGCGGTGAGACTTTTGCCATATTACTGTACTCCGTTTTTGTTCGTAACAATTTACATAAGATGCTAACGATGGTACCGGTTGGTGATGGGCATTCTCCGGTCTTTGCCAAAAGCCTTCGGCGTAATCTTCACGCCCGGAGCCGCCTGTCGTCTTTTATATTCGCTCAAATCCACCATCCTGATGATCCGCCGGACAAGCGCCGCATCGAATCCCTTGGCCGTTATGCGCTTCAGATCATAGTCCTTCTCCACGTAGAGATAGAGTATTGAATCGAGCACATTGTAAGGGGGCAGACTGTCCTGATCCGTTTGATCCGGTTTTAATTCCGCAGATGGCGCCTTTGTCAGTGTAGAGACAGGGATTCGTTCCGCGCCATCTCTCTTGTTGACATAATACGACAGCTTGTACACGAGCGTCTTCGGCACATCCTTGATGACCGCAAATCCGCCGGCCATATCACCGTACAATGTACAGTAGCCAACACTGATCTCACTCTTGTTTCCCGTGGTCAGGGTTAAACATCCGAATTTGTTGGATAATGCCATGAGAATATTCCCCCGGATCCGCGCCTGTATGTTCTCTTCGGTCACATCCTCTTCAGTTCCCTGAAAAACATCTTCGAGCATCCTCTGATATGAATAATATGTATCCTTTATTTCAATTGTATATAATTTGATACAGAGATTATCCGCGAGCGCCTCGGCATCAGTGCGGCTTCCGGCGGACGAGTACTGCGACGGCATACTCACGCCGGTCACATTGTCCGCCCCCAGCGCATCCACGGCAATGGCAGCTGTGAGCGCGGAATCGATCCCGCCGCTGAGCCCGATGACCACAGAGCTGAACCCATTCTTTCGGACATAGTCCCGGGTTCCCAGCGTCAGCGCGCTGTAAATCTCCTCCAGTGACGACAGTTTCGTTGTACGGTCTCTTTTGATCTCCGGTTTCACAATTTGCGTCTTTTTTCCGCCGCTCAGCACCAGTCTCTCGATGGGATAATCGATGCGGCATTCGCTCTTATTTTTGAGAAACGCGCTGTCTTCTTTCCTGCTTCCCTCAATTGCAGAAGCATCGAGATCGAAGAGGATCAGATCTTCCCGGAATTGTGCTCCGCGCACCACCACCTGCCCCTCGTCGTCTATGACGAGGCTGTGGCCGTCGAATATTAACTCATCCTGACCTCCGACGAGATTGTCGTACAGGATATATGCCCGGTTGAATCCGGCTCGCTCCGTGAGCATCTTTTCGCGCTGCGCCGTCTTTCCGAAATGAAACGGAGATGCGGAAATATTGATAATCACATCCGCGTTTCCGCGAAATACCTGGCATTCGGACACGCTGTTCGGTATCCAGATGTCTTCACATATGTTGACCCCGACGCACACACCATTCAGATCGATAACATAGAGAGTCTTCCCCGGTACGAAATAACGTCTTTCATCGAACACTTCGTAGTTCGGTAGATGGATCTTGTGGTAGCTGGCTCTCCATTCCGTATCGTGGATTATTGCCGCCGCATTATATAGCTTCTCTTCACCATCGGCGAACCCGATGATCGCCGTGATACCGGATGTGAACTGCGCGATCTTCCGCACATGCGATATGTTGTCCTTGATAAACTGAGGACGCAGCAGTAGATCCTCCGGTGGGTACCCGGTGACCACGAGCTCGGGGAACACAACAAGATCAGCGCCGTTATCACCGGCCTGACCGATAGATTCAATGATTTTTTCCGTATTGCCGGTAAGGTCTCCGACAACCGGATTCATCTGACAAAGAGCAATGCGTAATTTTTTATTCATCAATTTATCCAACGATGTCGAACAATTCGTTCAAATTAGAAATTTCATAATCCGGCTCAGGAAACGCATCATCTAATGACGCGCCTTTTCGATTCACCCAGATCACTCTGATTCCATACTTTTTGGCGCCCAGTATATCGGAGACGGGAGAATCCCCCACCAGGACCACATCCTCCTTTTCACAATACATCTCCTCCAGAACTCTCCGGAATATCCGGGGCCCTGGTTTATAGGCGCCGACACTTTCGGACGTGACAACGGCATCGAAATGGAATCCCTGCTTTAACAGAAGGGCGATCAGTGGATCGTCATTATCCGCGTTGGAGAGAAGCGCGATTTTCAGTTTTCCAGCCAGGCTGTTCAACACACCCGGGGCTTCCGGATACATTGCACTCTTTTCCATACATTGCCAGAGATGATTCACATCCTCATCCACATCTCGATGCACATCATAGGCATTATAGAAGGCGACCAACCGCCTTTTGTGAATCTCTCTTATGGTGATAAAATCGTCATAAAGACGCCAATCGAAAAGTTTGGCAGTCAAATCATCGTAAAGACGATAGTATGCTGGCATCGAGACTTTTGCACCGGATTGACGCATCAGTTTCCATATCCGCTCCCTGGGAAAACCGCTCTCATCAACCAGTGTTCGATGGACATCGAAGATAATGCCCTTCAGATCTTTAAGCTTCATTGCATTTTACGATATGGAAAGTCTTATGTTTGAACTTGATGCATCCTCTTTTGATCAAACCATTGTTTTCCCTCAATTAAATAATTCTGCAGAAAAATGCAAGCTATTTTTTGGAAAATGCGGCAAAATATAATTTGATTAATTCAGGCAAATATATTATATTTCCAGATAGCGTCTCCCGATATAACGACTGCAACCGGAATATCTTGACGTACCTTGTCATCTTCAACTGAAGCCTGGAGAATACAATGAAGATCAGCACTGTCTCAGAGATGAGGGCGATGGACAAAGCCGCTATTGAAAAATACGGAATTGTCGAACATCTTTTGATGGAGAATGCGGGGCTTTCTGCCTTTTTCGTCATCGAGAATGCGCTGGGCATCCGCGGCAACAGATTCACCATCCTGTGCGGCGTCGGCAACAACGGCGGCGACGGGCTCGTGATCGCTCGAAAAATAAAGTCCAATGGCGGCCAGGCGACCGTTCACATCCTCGGAGACGCATCCAGGTTCAAAGGCGCAGCCCGTCTCAATTATGAGATTGCGGAAAAGATCGGCCTCGAGCTGATCCATGCCAGTGATACAGAATCCATTTCAAATGCCCTGAATGATACCGATGTGATCGTCGATGCGATATTCGGAACAGGACTTGACAGGGAAGTCTCCGGCCGCTATGCCGATATTATCGAAATGATAAACGAAAGCGCTTGCCCCGTGGTCAGTGTGGACATTCCATCAGGCGTACACGGCGACACCGGTCAGGTGATGGGATGTGCCGTGCAGGCTGATTACACCGTAACGTTCGGAGGTCCAAAGGTCGGCAACCTCCTTTATCCCGGCTACGATCTGGGCGGAACGCTTTACACGACTTATATCTCCTTTCCGCCCGAACTTCACAGTTCCGGCGAGTTGAAGATCGCCACGAATGATCCGATGCCGCTCGCACCAAGACGCGCCGCTTCCCACAAGGGAGATTATGGAAAAATCCTTTTCATCGCCGGCTCATCCAGTTACATGGGTGCGCCCTACTTTGCGGCGATGTCCTTTCTGAAAGCAGGTGGCGGGCTGTCATTTTTAGCCGCTCCTGAATCGATTTCTCCATTCATCGCCAACAAGGGCAGTGAAATCATCATGCTGCCCCAAAAGGAAACGGCAACCGGGAGTATACATCCCGATAACAAGACGGCGCTGCTCGAGTTTGCGGCGTCGACCGATATGGTGGTCATGGGACCAGGACTCTCCTTGAACGAAGAGACCCGTGTCCTCGTGCGACAACTTGCCGCGGAGATCGAAAAGCCGTTGCTCATCGACGGCGATGGCATCACCGCTGTCGCAGAGGACCCTGGCTGCATTCGCCATAGAAAAAGCGATACCATACTGACGCCTCATCCGGGCGAAATGTCGCGTCTCGTCAAAAAAGAGATACCGGAAATCGCGTCTGACCGTACCGGGATACTCCAAAATGCATCGACTGATCTGAAATCAATCATCGTATTGAAAGGCGCACATTCTCTCATCGGTTATCCTGACGAACGCGTGTTCATCAATCTTTCCGGCAATCCCGGCATGGCCACGGCCGGCAGCGGCGACGTGTTGACGGGCACCATCGCAGCGATGCGAGGTCTTGGAATGACAATAGAGGATGCAGTGCGCATGGGCGTATTTGTACACGGTTTTGCGGGGGATATTGCCGCAGAAACGACCGGAGCGGACGGGCTGCTGGCAGGGGATATCATGGAGAGCCTGCCGGACGCGCTGACTGAACTCAGAACCCGTTTCAACGAAATCACAGGCAATCATTACCACAGCATATACACTATTTGAACTCATACCGGAGGTGCAGATGCATAAAATTCTCGTTACAGGCGCTTTAGGTCAAATCGGATCAGAATTAACACTTGCCTTGCGTGAGAGATACGGAAGAGACAATGTGGTTGCCTCGGATATCAGGAAAGAGGGAGACCGGTCGTTCATCGAATCCGGTCCATTCAGCGTCATCGACGTCATGGATTCAAAGGCGCTGGCCGGGGAGATCGCAAAGCACAAGGTGAACGTCATCTATCACCTTGCGGCATTGTTATCGGCGGTCGCGGAAAAAATGCCACAGCGCGCGTGGGAGATCAATATCAACGGTTTGAACAATGTCCTCGAGATCGCCAGAGAATACAAATGCAGTGTTTTCACGCCGAGTTCCATCGGCGCCTTCGGACCCTCGACGCCGTCAATAAATACACCGCAGGATACCATACAGAGACCGGAGACCATGTACGGCATCACAAAGGTGACCGGAGAGCTTCTATGCGATTACTATTTCAAGAAATATGGCGTGGACACACGCGGCGTCCGGTATCCGGGACTCATCTCCTACAAGACGCTGCCGGGAGGAGGAACAACGGATTACGCGGTCGAAATCTATTACAAAGCCATTCAGGAGAAAAAATATACCTGTTACCTCAAAGAGGGTACCTATCTCGACATGATGTACATGCCCGATGCAATCAAGGCGGCTATGGATCTCATGGAGGCCGATCCCGACGAATTGATCCATCGCAATGCGTTCAATGTCACCTCCATGAGCGTCGCGCCAGAAAATATAGCGGAAGAGATCAAAAAAAGCATTCCGGAATTCGTGGTGAGATACGATGTCGATCCGGTACGTCAGGCGATTGCAGATTCATGGCCGAACAACATGGACGATGACGCAGCGCTCGATGAATGGGGATGGAAGCCGGACTACGATCTGAAATCAATGACATCGGATATGCTGGATAAACTCAGAAAAAAGCTCGGCTGATCCGCTGCAAACTGAACCATATTCCGGGCGCATAATTCACCCTTAACATCGCTTTGTTGGTGTATTTTGCGCCTCATTTCTTCTGTTCCCTTCATTTGTCTTCATTTACTAACCCATTATATTTTAATATATTGCGATCATATTTCACCGGCTGGCATCAATTTTGTATATTCAACCATGTACTACAGGAAGAATTACCATGTTACTGGCTCTCGCAGCATATGAAAATAGAATCGCTTCTGTGTTTGAATCGCTTGATCGGTTTCTGATCGTGGATTTCAAGGACAGGGAGTGTCATATTGTTTCCACTGTGAAAGTGAATAATCCGGATTTTTCAAATCTCATGGCGATCATGAAAACCAATCATGCAGACCTGTTGATATGCGGAGCGATCAACAGATGCTGCAGACAGCTCGTCGAAGGACAGGGTATCCGGATCATCCCATGGGTCAAAGGAGAGATTGATCATGTAATGGATGCCTTCTCTCAGGACAATCTCAATTCGGGTGATTTCATTATGCCCGGCTGCAGAAGGAGAGGGCGTGGCTGGCAGGGCGGACCGATGGGAGCCAGGGGAAAAGGCAGAACAAAAAAATCATTTTAACAGGAGCATTTCATGAAAATAGCAATATCATCCACAGGTAAAGATTTGAACGCAAAGGTCGATCCCCGATTCGGTCGCACCATGTATTTCATTGTTGTCGATACGGAAACAATGGAGTACACGGTTTTGGAAAACGCAGGGAGTGAATCTGCGCATGGCGCAGGCATACAGACCAGCCAGCTGGTGGGAAAAGAGGACATTTCAGCGGTGATCACGGGCAACCTTGGTCCCAACGCCTTCCAGACGCTCAGGGCTTCGGGAATTCAATCATACCATGCCCCGGATATGACCATTGCAGAAGCGATTGACGCGTTCAAGAAGGATGATTTGAAGCCGATCGATGAATCGGGACCGGCACATGCCGGAATGCGCTCCTGATCAAGTTAACGATTTGATTGAAGACATTACAACTCAATGGAGGAGGTGATCTGATGCCAAAAGGTGGCGGAGGAAATTCATCCGGCCGTGGTGGCGGAAGAGGTTCCGGTCAGGGCGGAGGACGTAATCGTCAGGGAGGCGGCGGTAATCGACCCGGCGGAGGGCCGGGCGGCAACTGCGTATGTCCCAAGTGCGGTACAACGGCCGTTCATGAGCAAGGTGTTCCATGCTATGACATGCAATGTCCCAAATGCGGAACCAACATGACTCGAGAATAACCAATATATTGATGGTGCGCTATACTATTCATGGCTTTCTCGCATCGACTCATTAGAATCGCCTGCAGGAAATCATCATTTTCGGCAGGCGGATTTGCATACGCACGTTTCATTTGATTATGATATTTTTTTTTATTATCTTCTATTCACGACAGTATGAGCGCGAGAAAAGCATTTGATCAAGCATGAAAAATACAGGCTATAAGTATCTGTTCGGACCTGTGCCTTCAAGGCGGCTCGGGAGATCTCTCGGAGTGGACCTGGTCCCGCACAAGGTCTGTACACTGAATTGTGTCTATTGCGAATGCGGCAAGACCACCAGGATGACGACGCAGCGGGACGAGTACATCCCCACGAAAGCCGTCATCGACGAGATCGGACGATATCTCGCTGACGGGCCCGATCTGGATTACATTACTTTCTCCGGATTCGGTGAGCCTACGCTTCACTCGGGCATCGGGGAAATCGTAGGCTTCATACGGGACAAATACAAGGATTACAACACCGCACTCATCACGAACAGCACGATGTTTCCTGAACCGGGGGTCATCGAAGAAGTCCTACCCATCGATGTCATTATGCCGTCGCTGGACGCGGCCACGGATACTATATTCAAAAAAATCAATCGTCCGGCAGGATCATTGCACATCGGCACGATCATCGAGAGTCTTATTGCGCTTCGGGATAGATACACCGGCGAAATTTGGCTTGAAATTTTCATTATATCAGGATTGAACGACACTGAAGAGGAGATTGCGGCGCTTGGAAATGCGGTTCGCCGGATTCGTCCCGACCGCGTTCAGATCAATACGCTGGACAGACCGGGCACAGAGGCCTGGGTTGCCGCACCGGTGAGAGAAGATCTGGAGCACATCGTGAAACGGCTGGACTATCCCGGCACGGAGATCATCGCGAAATTCAAGGACAGAAGTGACAGCCGGCCATACAGGGGGGATATCGAGGCTGCCATCATCGAGCTGATCAAGCGCAGACCATGCACGTTGAATGATCTTTCATCAAGCCTCGGACTGAACACCCTCGAGATCAACAAGTATGTCGCAGCTCTGCTATCGGACAAAAAGATAAAAAGTGAACGCCTCGACAGAGGTGTGTTTTACCAATATATGGAATGAACCAATGATTGAAGAGAATGTAAAAGAACTCATCGAATCGCTTCCCGAAGGCATAGAGCTGGTCGCCGCGGCCAAGACGCGTAGCGCTGAAGAGGTTGAAGCCTCCATTCGCGGTGGCGTCAGCATACTTGGATATAACTATGTTCAGGAAGCCGAGGAGATCAAATCCGCGATCACAGCCAATGTACAGTGGCACATGATCGGTCACCTGCAGCGAAACAAGGCCAAAAAGGCAGTTCAGTTGTTCGACATGATCGAAACGATCGATTCCTACAGACTGGCCGGAATCGTTGACAGGCAATGCGCCGAAATCGGCAAGACTATGCCTGTACTCATCGAAATCAACAGCGGAGAGGAATCCAACAAATCCGGTATTTCCCCCGATGAAGCGGTCGATTTGGCAAGAAAACTGAGCCAGCTGAAAAACATCCGGCTGCAGGGTCTCATGACTATGGGCCCGCGATTCGGCGATTCGGAATCGGCGCGTTCCTATTTCAAATTGACGCACGATCTTTTCGATCATATCAGAAGCTTACACATTCCGGGTATCGAGATGAAATATTTATCCATGGGAATGAGCAACAGCTATAAGGTCGCCATCGAAGAGGGCGCAAATGTCATTCGTATCGGAACAAAACTATTTGGAGAAAGGTAGTCATTCGATCAGGAGAAAACAGTATGAACGAAACATTGATTGATCTGGACAGGACTGATTGGGAAGAGGCAAAGGGATATCCAACAGGGACGCAGTGGAAAGTGCTTCGTGAGGAGGACACAAAGAGAACGTTCCTGCTGCAACTACCGCCGAATTTCGAGATGGAAGCCCACTCATCGTGCAACATCGCTCAACATCTGGTTATTGATGGCGAATATGAGTGCGATGGCACTTCCGTGAAGAAGGGAATGTATCGATACATTCCCCAGAGACAGACGTACAGAAAACTGTCTTCAAAGAACGGCGCAGTCATTCTCGTTGTCTGCGAAACGGATTAAACGGACACTCTATTGAATAGAAAACTAACGATGACCTACGACTGCATCAATTGCGCCGTAGGCAGCTTACTGACACTGTTTAAAAAAGGACTGGTTGCTGAAGAGAAACAGGAGATAGCCATGCGAGCGCTGCTCAATCATCTGAGCGGCGCCGATCTGAAACAGTCGCCGCCGAATCTCGGCCGCGACATGCACAGAATCATACGCGATGTGCTCGAGGATCCCGATCCGTACAACAGGATCAAAAAAGAGAGTAATGAGACGCTTCTCCGTTACTATCCGCGATTCGCGAAAGAGGTGCGCTCAGATCAGGATCCTTTTCAACTGGCGCTGCGAATGGCAATTGCGGGCAATATCATCGATTTTGGTCCGAATCATACATTCGACTGGCGTAAAACAATGGATCGGGCACGGTCGATCGATCTCTCCATCGATCATTCCGCTCAACTGAAACAGGATTTGCGTAATGCCGGCATGGTGCTCTACATCGGAGACAATGCGGGCGAGATCGTGCTGGACAAACTTCTGCTCGAGACCATCGATCACCCCAATGTCTATTTTGGGGTCAGAGGATCACCGATCATCAACGACATCACGGCGGAGGACGCAAAAACCGTCGGAATATACGACATCGCCACTGTGATCAGCAATGGAGATAACACACCCGGTACGTTGCTGAGCCACGTTTCCGGGGAATTCAGACGCATTTTCAACAGCGCCGATCTGATCATCAGCAAAGGGCAGGGAAATTTCGAAGGACTCGTCGGATGCGGGTCACCTGTTTACTATCTCCTGATCGCAAAATGCGAACACGTGGCGAATTTTCTGAATGTCAATGTGGGCGACTTCATTCTCGCCGGGGAAAAACATGCATTTAGTGTTGCATAATTTTCAAATTATGTGTATTTTACGGGTTATATCTGAATGAAACGATCCGGGACGCACGATCGTCCAAACTCTTTTTAGTGAAGCACATTTTCTAAATGAAAGGATCCCTTTATGCCAGAACATCTGACAAAAGAGACATTCAAAACGAAAGTATTTGATTATGAAAAAAACAAGGAATGGAAATTTGAGGGAGATCTCCCCTGCCTGATCGATTTTTACGCCGACTGGTGCGGACCGTGTAAAATGGTCGCCCCGATTCTGGAAGAACTTGCAAAAGAATACGATGGAAAAGTCAATATTTACAAAATAGATACACAGGCAGAGCAGGAACTTGCCGCCATGTTCGGTATTCAGAGCATACCATCGCTGCTTTTCATTCCTGTGGACGGGCAGCCGCAAATGGCAGTCGGCGCCCTTCCGAAAGAGACGATGAAAAAGGTGATCGATGAAGAATTGCTCGGTACAAAGAAGGACGAATAAAGGAAACCGGGAGTTACCATGATCCAGAGAGAAATGTTGATATCATGAATATCCTTATTTGGACAGGTTTTTTCCTGGCGATGGCATTGCTGCTCATCATCGCACGCAAAAACTTATGGCTCGCGCTGACTGTCGCGGCATATACCATAGGCATCTTCAGTTTATCATTGACCAGTCTGTGGCAGCTCACCGTTAAGACGCTGACGGAGCCATCTACCATATTGCTTGCGATTTCAGTGGGCATCATACCGATCATCGGCGGCGCCATGGAGTACGGCGGTTTGCTGGACGACATTGTGAACAATCTGAAAATGAAGCGGCGCTCTTTTATGGCATTTTCATCGGCACTGATCGGGCTCTTGCCGCTGCCCGGAGGCGCACTGCTTTCCGCGCCTCTGATCGAGCGCGGCGGCGCGAAAATACCGCCCCGCTCGAAAACGGCTGTGAATGTCTGGTACAGGCATGTCTTTCTGCTCATTTACCCCCTGGGCGCGCTTCTTGTTACGTCCAGCATGGCGAAGATCAATCTATACACAGCGATCCTTTATCTTATTCCCGGATTTCTGTTGATGGTGATTCTGGGCTATCTTTTCGTTCTGAGAAAAATCGATGATAACCGCCCTATTTCGGAGCATCAGAACAACAGAAAACTCGCTGTCCCAATCCTCGTCATCCTGTCCGCGCCTGTCATTCATTTATCACTGATGACTGTTTTCCCCGATATCATTCAGGAGCTACACCTGCTCACAGGGGTAATGATCAGTCTCATACTGGCATTCGTTCTGGGCCATATCGGCAGAGAGGATCTGAGACCGATACTGATTAAAATGAAACCATGGAATTTTGCATTGATCATCCTGGGCATGTTTCTCTTTCTCAACATATTCCAGGCATCGAAAACGTCGCAGGTCATCGCCGACGCCTCGTTTTCAAAGTTATTCATCGTGATCGTCGTCGGCTTTCTCCTGGGCTTCGCCACCGGCCGCGTGCAGGTGCCGATTTCAATCCTGCTGCCGATCTATTTCGTTCAGTTCGGCGCCAAGGAGATGACGCCGATGGTCTTTGCCCTGATGTTCTTCGTGGTCTATCAGGGGTACGTCATATCTCCGGTACACCCCTGTGTCTCTGTTTCGCTGGAATATTTTCAGTCGGGACTCAAGGACTATTTTAAATCACTGGCATTTCCCACGGCCATTTCCGTTGGGATGGCATGGATCACCGGACTTTTTCTGCTTCAATGATAGCGCATGAATACGTCAAAGGAACATACGGATGTCATTCTGGACAGCATCGCCGACGGTGTATTCACTGTTGATTGCGACTGGAAGATCACGTCTTTCAATCGAGCTGCCGAAGAGATCACCGGTGTTCCCCGCGAAGAGGCGCTCGGCAGCACCTGCCGCGATGTGTTTCATTCGAACATATGCGACGGTAGCTGCATTTTAAAGCGAAGCATTGAACTAAACAAGCCGATCACCAACAGGTCGATCTATATCATCAATGCTGATGGTGATCAGATACCCATCAGCATCAGCGCCGCGCCCTTGAAGGATGCGTCCGGAAAAGTGATCGGCGGTGTCGAAACATTTCGTGACCTCTCCGAGATCATGGAGCTCAGAAAAGAGCTCGAAAGCCACTATTCGTTCCAGGACATAATCAGCAAAAACAACACGGTTCTGAAAATTTTTGATATCTTGCCGGATATATCGACAAGCGAAAGCACCGTCCTTATCCAGGGCGAAAGCGGTACCGGCAAGGAGCTCTTCGCAAGAGCGATACATAACCTGAGTCATCGCGCCAAGAAGCCGCTGGTCGTCGTGAACAGCGGTGCATTACCCGATACGCTGCTGGAATCCGAACTATTCGGCTATGTCGCCGGCGCGTTCACGGACGCAAAGAAGGACAAGCCGGGTCGCTTCGCGCTGGCCGAAGGCGGCACGCTTTTTCTCGATGAGATCGGTGAGATCTCTCCGGCGCTTCAGGTACGTCTGCTGCGCGTGCTTCAGGACGGGATCTTCGAGCCACTCGGCAGTACGCGATCGATGCAGGCCGATGTGCGCATCATCGCCGCGACAAATAAAAATCTGGAGGACCTGGTGGCGCAGGGCATCTTTCGCGAAGATCTGTATTACAGGCTCAACGTCGTCACGATCAAACTGCCGCCATTGAAAGAGAGAAAGGAAGATATTCCGTTATTGATCAACGCGTTCATCAAACGATACAATCATCTGAAAAGCAAGAACATTATCGATGTCTCCGATGAGGTGCTCGGATTGCTCATGGAATATAACTTCCCGGGCAATATTCGCGAGCTGGAGAACATCATCGAGTACGCATTCATTCTTTGCAGAGATCAAACGATACAGATTTCGCATCTGCCTGAGAATCTGAGATCCAAATATACGGCTGTCGATGACAAACAAACATTTGGAATGACGCTGCAGGCGATCCAGAAGAGAGCCGTTGAACAGGCGCTGATCCGCAACGACTGGAAACGAATGGCGACCGCACGCGAACTGAATGTCGATAAAGGCACGTTGCGAAGAATGATCGAACGCTTTGGAATCAAGAAGAATTGATATCCGCTCATTGATACAATTTCTGATTATCAGACAGAGTGACTTCATCAAACCAATGACTTGCAGAATGGACACAATTGATGTACTGCCCTGTATGCCATACAATATTACATGACCATGCAGGATAACGTACAATCCAGTCATATCGTTGACAATGAAAAAATTGTCGACCATTTTCTCAATCCGAGGAATATCGGGGAAATCGAAAATCCGGATGGACATGCTGTTGTCGGCGATCCCTCCTGCGGCGATCACATCAAGGTGTGGATACGCGTTCAGGATGAGATAATCACCGATTTCAAGTACAAGGTATTCGGCTGCTGGGGCGCCATCTCAACGACCAGCGTGATCTCCGAACTCGCCATCGGGAAAACACTGCGTGAAGCCGTAACATTGAGCGACGATGACGTCATCCGGGCGCTCGGCGGCATACCTGAGAATAAAAAGCACTGCTCTTTGCTAGGCGTTCAGGGATTGAAGGCGGCTATTGCGGAATTTCTGGTGAATGACAATCACCGAAAATATCAATCGCGCATCGATCTGTATCGATCTCAAGGTTATGATATCCCATTGCTCAGGGACAGGATGGTGCAATTCCTGGGCGAAGAGCCGGCAGAAGGCCCTGTTCTCGATGTCGGAACCGGTAAAGGACATCTGGCTCTTGCCATCGCTAAAACCGGCAGGCGCTGCGTCTCCATCGATGTATCGGAAACCGAGCTCAGCTATGCCAAACTGAACGCGATCTACTACAGGCTCGACGAATTGATAAAATTCAAAATTCAGGATGCAAAGGCCCTGCCGTTTGAGCCACACTCTTATGACGCGGTGATGTCCGCCGCACTATTGCATCATCTGATCAATCCCCAGCATGTGCTGAGTGAAATGATCCGCGTCTGTGCAAGCAACGGCAAAATCATCATCTCCGATCTGAATGAGCAGGGGCTGATATTGCTGGAACAGATATTGAAAAAGGAAGGAAAAGATCACTGCGCCATGGGCTGGTCTTTGGACAAGGTGAAAGCATGGTTCGAAAACAGAGGCTTGCATGTTGACCGACATAATGGTGAGCTGGAAAACATGCTTGTCATCGATTTATCCCATGGCTGAAAGCAGAGTAAGATACACAAGACAATACAGCGTTGAGTTGAGCGATTCACATAAGTGAATCACCCCACTCGTTGAAAATAAATAGAATTATTCGAACAGGAGCGTTTCAATGAACACACATCAAAGCGCAGATGAAAGACAGAAACAGCAGGAGTTGCAGGATCAGTCTCTCAAGGAGAACATGGCGAGAATAAAACATAAACTCATTGTCATGAGCGGAAAAGGCGGAGTTGGTAAAAGCACTGTATCAACAAACCTGGCGTTCGCACTGGCATCCAGAGGAAAGCAGGTGGGCGTGATGGATACCGACATACACGGTCCATCGCTCGGTAAAATGCTCGGCATCGAAGGCCAATTTGTACAACCGGGTGAGAAGGAGAATAAGCTTTTGCCGGTTATGGTGAAGGGGATCAAAGTCATCACCATGGCATCGTTGCTCAGGGATTCCGATGCGCCGGTCATCTGGCGCGGTCCTCTGAAGATGGGTGCGATCAAACAGTTTCTCAGTGATATCGAATGGGGCGATCTGGATTATCTGGTGATCGATTCTCCTCCCGGAACGGGTGATGAACCATTGAGTGTGTGCCAGCTGATCCCTGAGGCAGACGGATCCATTATCGTTACCACACCCCAGGACGTGGCGCTCATCGACTCCAGAAAGACGGTACGATTCTCGGAAGCGTTAAAAATTCCGATCATAGGCATCATCGAAAACATGAGCGGTTTCAATTGTCCGCACTGCGGAGAACCCATCGATCTGTTCAAGACCGGCGGCGGAGAGAAGGCTGCGGAGTCCATGAACATCAGCTTTCTGGGAAGGATACCCATTGATCCCGAAATCGTGCAAATGAGCGATAAGGGACGCGCCTATATTTACGAATACGCTGATAAACCCGCTGCCAGGGCAATGCAGGAAATCGTGGACAAAATCATAGAAAAATCGGAGCGTAAATAACCAAATCAGGAGGGTTGACTTATGAAACGACTATCTGTAGTCATTACTGTGCTGCTCGTAATGATCTTTTGCGCATCGGCTTATCTCTCAGGTCAGGAATCTGCATATCACAAGAGCCTTCATTACACCACCGAGGGTATGCGTTACTGGTACGAGACAGAGGGCGGCTTTATGGATATCACAAAGGTCCCGTATGCTGACCTCGACTGTAAAACCTGCCATGCCGGGAATTGCGACGTCTGTCATGCCAAAAAGAATGAAGAGGGTGCAGTCGCGTACAATAGCAGCATGGCCAACGACTCGCAGATCTGTCTACATTGCCACAAACGCGCCGCAGCAACGTTCAACTTCGCAGAGAAAATGAGCATGCAGGGTGTGCATTCCGAAGCGGGTATGGCCTGCACAGAATGCCATAAGCCGCACGATCTCCATGGCGATGGCAAGGCATATACATCGATGCGGGATCTGGATAATCCACGCGCGGCCTGTGCCGATTGCCATGAGCCTGATATGGACATCCGTCCGCATAAAGTTCACAAAGGCAAACTGGACTGCAACGCATGCCATGTTCAGTTCACGACGACATGCATGAATTGCCATTTCGAGAAATTTCTCGAAACCGGCACGAGAAAGGGACATTCGCTCCCAATCGCCAGTAATATCTACCTGATCAATTACAATGGCAAAGTTACCACCGCCAATCTTCAGTCTCTTGTGCACAAGGGAGAAAAATTTGTGGTGTACGCGCCTTATTTCACCCACTCGATCAAGACAGAGGGCCACAGTTGTCAATATTGTCACGGCACCGATCTCGTGAAAGCGATCAAGAAAGGCGAGACAGTCGACGCGATCGGTTATGACGACGGACAATATCAGGCTTACGATTTCGCGGTACCCATTGTAGCGGATCAGCTGAAATGGCCGTTCCTCGACAAGAATGCCGAAGGCTGGGTCATGATCGACAACGACAGCAAGACGCACACACAGTTCGCCTGCTACGGAACACCTTTGACCAAAGACCAGATCAGAAAACTGGCCATGCCATTCAAAAAGTAAAACAAGGAAAAAGTTACAAATGATTATCAGTATTGCCAGCGGGAAAGGAGGTACCGGAAAGACGACAGTCGCCGTCAATCTTGCGCTGTCTCTCGGTGCAGACATACAGTATTTTGATTGTGACGTAGAAGAACCGAACGGTCATCTTTTCATGAATCCGGAATGGAAGGGACATCATGCCTTTTCGGTCTCCA
The DNA here is from genome assembly GCA_036351795.1 of Candidatus Zhuqueibacterota bacterium. Classification (GTDB taxonomy): domain Bacteria; phylum Zhuqueibacterota; class Zhuqueibacteria; order Thermofontimicrobiales; family Thiofontviventaceae; genus JAZBPW01. The sequence goes on from JAZBPW010000075.1 coordinate 18,664, forward strand.
TTCCGGACGTCGACGAGCCCACTTGTTCGTTCTGCGGAAAATGCGGAGAGATCTGTGAGTACCATGCCATCCTGCCAATCAAGGACCACGTACTCGTTTTCCCGGAACTGTGCCATTCATGCGGCGGCTGCTGGCTCGTCTGTCCGGAAGGAGCCATCAGCAAAAAGGAGAGGGAGATCGGGGTCATTGAAGAGGGGGTCAGGGACGGTGTGGAATTTATTCATGGTAAATTGAATATCGGCGAAGTTCTGGCGCCGCCATTGATCAAGGCGGTTAAATCCGCAGCCAAAGAATCGCACACCGTGATCATCGACGCCCCTCCGGGCACATCCTGTCCGGTGATCGAAGCGGTAAACGGCAGCGATTACATCATCCTCGTCACAGAGCCGACTCCCTTTGGACTGAACGACCTGAAGCTCGCGGTAGAAATGGTCCGGCTATTAAAAATGGAATTCGGTGTCATCGTCAACAAAGCAGGGATAGGGAATGACGACGTGTATCACTATTGCGAGGAGGAGAACATTCCTGTGCTTATGAAAATCCCGAATGATCGCAAGATCGCCGAAGCCTATTCAAAGGGGAGCATGATCATCGATATCTATCCGGAATACAGAGAGACATTCACTGAACTATATGACACCATTGTGAAAGCTACCACATCATGAAAGAGATCGTTATTATCAGCGGAAAAGGAGGTACTGGTAAAACCACCGTGACCGCGGCTTTTGCCTCACTGGCAGAGCGCAAGGTGATGGCAGACTGCGACGTCGACGCGGCGGATCTTCATCTGATCCTGGAACCGGAGATCAGGTCGCAGAATGAATTCTCCGGCGGGAAGCGCGCGGAGATCCGGCCGGAGGATTGCATCGAATGCGGGAAATGCATCGAGGTCTGTCATTTCGACGCCATCGATCAGGACTACATCATCGATCCCGTTGCCTGCGAAGGCTGCGGCGTCTGCGTCTGGTTCTGTCCCGCCGAAGCCATCGATTTCGACGAAGCGGTCAACGGCGAATGGTATATTTCGGACACGCGATTCGGACCGCTGGTCCATGCGCGGCTCGGCATTGCTGAAGAGAATTCGGGCAAACTCGTAACACTGGTCAGGCGGGAGGCGAAGGCGCTGGCCGAAGAACAGGGGCTGGATTATATCATCGTGGATGGCGCGCCCGGTGTGGGCTGCCCCGTGATATCATCCATCACCGGCGCGAATGTCGTACTCATCGTCACTGAACCGACGCTCTCCGGACTCCACGACCTGAAACGCGTGGCATCGCTGGCATCCGGACATTTCGATATTCCGACATTCATCTGCATCAACAAGCACGATATCAATCCGGAAATGACAGAACTGATCGAAACTTTCTGCCATGAACAGAATCTGGTGCTTGCCGGGAAGATACCTTATGATGCCGTTGTCACCGATGCCATGGTTCACGCCAGGACAGTCATCGAGCACGGGAACGGTCAGGTAGCTGACGCAATCCGGAACATCTGGCAGCGTATTGTTGTAGAGTAAATATTGAAAAAAGAGAATAAAACCAAACATAGCGAAGATATCCGGATGGAGCCCATCGGCGTCATTCGCACACCATATAAAGAACCGGTCGACATCCCGATCCAGGGTGTATTCAGGAATGAGGTCGGGGGTATCGTTGAGCTGAAGCAGGAATTCGTCGCCGGATTGAAAGATCTCGACGGATTCAGTCATGCGATATTGATCTATCATTTCCATCGATCTGGACAGGTGCGGCTCGATGGAAAGCCCTTTCTTGAGGATGTCACGCATGGCGTTTTCGCCATCCGCAGTCCTCACAGGCCAAATCACATCGGCTTGTCCATCGTGAAGATCGAGCGGATCGAGGATAATCTTATCCATTTCAAGGAGGTGGATATGCTCGACGGTACGCCGCTTCTTGATATCAAACCGTATGTGTCACATTTCGATGCCAGAGAGGATATCAGATGCGGCTGGCTGGACAAGCATTTTGAATCAGGTGCAATACCTTCAAAAACCATTTTAAAGGAGTAATACATGAAAATTGCAATATCAACAGCAGATGGCACGGTGTCGGCACATTTCGGCCGTTGTCCCCAGTTTACGATCATTGAAGTGGAAGACGGAAAAGTCATCAACAAAGAAACCATTGCGAATCCGGGACATGAACCCGGCTTTCTGCCAAAGTATATGGCGGAACAGGGAGTAAGTGCTGTCATCGCGGGCGGGGCCGGCAACATGGCGCAGAGGCTGTTTGCGGAAAATAACATCGAACTCGTGCTGGGAGTCACCGGCGATATCGACACGGTGGTCGAGCAGCTGTGCGATGGCACGTTAAAGGGTGGTGAAAGCCTCTGCACATCAGGCGGAAAGCACGGGGACGGCCATTCGGACTGCGATCATCATCACTGATCCTAAAACCTGTTGAGAGGAAGCGTTCATGATAAAACTGATCCTCATACTTGCGGGTGCATTCCTGTTCATGGCTGCAGCAGGAAGCCAGGAAGATGGCAATAAAAATGAGGAGACCATGTTTACACCGAAGGATGAACCGTTGCACCATCTGAAGCTCACGATACTGTACGACAACAATCCCTTCCGCGGCGGATTGACGTGTGACTGGGGATTCTCCTGTCTGGTCGAGACCGGGCAGGAGACCATTCTGTTCGATACCGGAACGGATGGAAAGATACTCTGCGCGAACATGGATACGCTCGGTATCGACGCGTCGTCCATCGGATCTGTATTCCTGTCGCACCAACACATGGATCATGTGGGCGGTATCAGCAGTTTTCTGGCCCGGAATTCGCGCGTTCATGTCTGGTATCTGCCATCCTTTTCTGACGAGACGAAAGAGATCATCGAATCGGAGGCTGCATCCGCCGAAAGCATTCCTGAACCCAGGCAGCTTGCGGAGAATATCTACAGCACGGGTCAACTGGAAGGACGTGTGTATGAACAGTCGCTGATCCTGCGCATGAAGCAGGGCCTGGTGATCATCACCGGATGCGCGCATCCGGGCATCGTGAACATCGTTGAGAAGGCGATGGAATTGACCGGCGTCTCCCCGTACATGGTTATCGGCGGCTTCCATCTGCGAAGCGGTTCTGATGAGGAGATAGCGGCGGTCATCTCGCGGCTGAAGACTTTGGGCGTTGAAAAAGCGGCCCCCACGCACTGTTCCGGCGACAAGGCCAGGGAGCTGTTCGAAAAGGCCTTTGGCGACAATTATATGCCCGTTGGCGCCGGATGGACCATCACACTGGAATAAATGACGAGGAAACAAAATGCCGACATACGAATACAAATGCAACGAATGCGGACATGGCTTCGAAAAGATGCGGCACATCACCGACACGTCCGTTGTGGTCTGTCCCGAATGCGGCGGCAGTGTAGAGCGGTTGATCACCGGCGGCGGTGGTTTTCTCATGAACGGATCGTCCTCCTACGATCCGGCGTGCGACACCTGCTGCGCCAGAGGCGAGAGCTGCGACAATCCGAAACGGTGTTGTGGGGAGTAGTAAAAAGCTTTTTTTGAACCACAGAGGACACAGAGAAAAAAAGGAGACAGGATAACGGGATTGACAGGATAGTGCCCTCTGTCGTGCCGAGCGAAGTCGAGGCACGAGCGGGGTCGAGGCACGATGTGCGGAAAAACGGA
>JAZBPW010000076.1:0-2398 GCA_036351795.1 Candidatus Zhuqueibacterota bacterium
ACTTAAAAAGCTGGACATTGTCCGCACTGAAGATATAGCTCCCATCTTAGGCATCTCAGCACCACAAGAAAGGGATCTGTACCGCCGCCTTTCAGGTTCCGGCTGGATTTTAAGGCTCAAACGAGGTGTATATCTTGTACCACCTCGTATACCACCCGGCGGCAAATACAGCCCGGGGGTGGCATTAATTCTTAAAAAACTCATGGAGGTGGAGAAAGGCAGATATCAGATCTGTGGACCGACCGCCTTCAATTTTTACAGACTTGATGATCAAGTTCCAAGTGTGACCTATCTTTATAATAACCGGATTTCGGGGAAACGGTCGATAGGGAGCTTGGCATTCCAATTCATCAAAGTCGCTGATGAACGCCTGGGATCCATCAATGCCGTGCGCACCCGAGAGGGCATGGAAGTACTCTACTCTTCCAAAGCCCGAACTCTCATGGACGCTGTTTATGACTGGTCCCGATTTAATGGTCTGCCGCGGGGATATGAATGGATCAAAGGAGCGATCAAAAACGAAGCCAAGCTTGCCTCCAAATTAATCGAGGTTACAGCCAAATATGGAAATATGGCAACAATAAGGCGGATTGGATATTTATTAGATACTTTGCTCTTGGATCCGCGAATGGTGAATCGACTCCAGCGTCAACTCAGCACGTCAAACTCCATGATTCCATGGATTCCAGGCCGCTCCGCTAAAGGAACAAGCAACCGAAAGTGGGGAATCATTATTAATGGATGAGGCACGCTTCCCATATCCTCACGATACGGATCCGGACATCTTCCGTGAATCTTTGTCATATTCGGAAGGCGCTACTGGATTTACGGCAAGCCTGATCGAAAAGGACTATTATTGCTCACTAATTCTACATCACATCTTTAACCAAAAGATAAAGCTTGTTTTCAAGGGTGGTACCTGCCTGAGCAAAGTCTATACGGATTTCTACCGACTCAGCGAAGATCTGGATTTAGTCATTCCGGTTTCAGTAGATACTTCACGAAATCAGAGACGTTCTGAAATCAAACCTATTAAGGGTATTTTTGACAAACTACCTGCAGCAATTCCAGGGATAGCGGTCTCGAAAGCGCTTAAGGGCCACAATGAATCGCGACAATACATCGGATACTTTGAATACCCCTCGGCTGTGATGGATAAACAGGAGAGAATCAAGATTGAAATCGGCATTCGTGAACCGCTCCTCCTTCCCGCACTGTTTGGCGAGACCCGCACAATTATAGTGAATCCCTTTAGTGGCCGCCCTCTTGTTCCTGCTTTTACTGTCCAGGCAATGGATATCAAGGAGGCATATGCAGAAAAAGTCCGTGCAGCTTTAACCAGACCAGAACCTTCAATCAGGGATCTATTCGATCTTTTCTATGCTGTCCGCAAAATGAAGCTGGATCTTGCTACTCCTGATTTCCTAACCCTGCTAAAGAAAAAGCTCGATGTGCCGGGCAACACTCCGGTACGCATCTCTTCTGAATATAAACGGGACCTCAATCGGCAGCTGGAAGGTCAATTGCGGCCGGTGCTTCGACCTACAGATTACGATGGTTTCAATCTGAATGAAGCCTTCGAACTGATAGTACCGATCGCCGAAGCGGTATCGGAATGACAGAAACCCTCGTTTACATTGCAAAGAAAATGAAATGGATTACAGAGATTTACTTGAAAAATACAATCTCTTGTTAGATGAAAACAGCCGATTGATAGAAGAAAACGATAGGCTGAAAGTGCAGCTTGGAATAACAAACCACCCGTCTCCTGAAAAGCGTATTGTAGAATCAATCACACCAAACGATCAATCACCTGACAGAACATCTTTTTCTGATGTGAACCACATGTCGGATTCAACCTCAAAGATCAAATTGTTCATGTCCCTTTTCAAAGGTCGTGAAGATGTATATGCGAAGAAATGGGAGAATAAAAAGAAGGCGAAATCGGGATTTTCACCCGCTTGCTTGAATCAATGGCAGGTCGGATTGTGCGGCAAGCCAAAGACGCTCTGTTCAAAATGTTCCAATCAGTTATATGCCGCACTCGATGAACATGTCATAGAAAATCATCTGAGAGGGAGTATCATTGCCGGTATTTATCCAATGCTTTTAGATGAAACCTGTCACTTTTTAGCAATCGATTTTGATGAAGCCTGCTGGCAAGAAGATGTCACAGCAGTAAGAGAGGTTTGCACCGAATTTGATATTCCCGTGGCTGCTGAGCGATCACAATCCGGTAATGGCGCGCACCTATGGTTTTTCTTTGAAAACCAAGTGACAGCGTTCATTCAGCACCTTATTTTGATGCTTATATTTTCTTTGGTCATTGATTCGTAAAAAACAGAAAAAGGATTCACCCAAATGCGATTGATTTTCATCTCGTTGATTATTCTTACAA
>JAZBPW010000077.1:0-44407 GCA_036351795.1 Candidatus Zhuqueibacterota bacterium
AATTTCACGTCATGCGCCTCATGCCCGAAGCTGCACAAAAGATGACCTCTCCGTCATTCATTGATGCGCATATTACGGAAGCGATAGAAGAATCGACTGACACTGAAGCCATAGATCGTTATAATCTGCTCCGCTCTGATTTGCAATCGATGAGAGACGCGCTGCATGAGAAGGGCTCACATCTCCACCAGAATGACAGAGCGAATATCGATGTCCCGCTTTTCACCGCCGAACGCATGATCATCGCTATGGATGTCCATAATATGGAAAGCCTTCCTGAAGCCGATGTCAACGCCCGAATCGACAGCGCAAAGAAATTGCTGCGCACAGATCATCCTTTTCACCACAAACGCGGCAGCCACATGCGCGGTTACTACTCGGAAATAGACGGTAGCCTGCAGGGGTATGCGATCCTCGTTCCGGAAAAATACGACAGCACAAAAGCCAGTCCGCTCGTAGTCAACCTTCACGGTTATGACCCCGGTTACAGCGCCTGGTGGGAAAACGCATTTCTTCCGGGATTCAATCCGAACGCCTACAAACACGACGATCTCATTTTCGTCAATCCCTTCGGGAGAGGGAATACAATTTATCAGGATATCGGGGAGCACGATGTCTTGCGCGTGATCGAGGAAATGCAACGGTTGTACAACATCGATTCTGACCGCATATACCTCACAGGCGGCTCGATGGGCGGCGGAGGAACATGGCATATTGGATTACGATACGCCGACAAATTTGCCGCCATTGCCCCCATCATGGGACCCACGGAGTACATTTTCTGGGCTGGACCCTATGATGAACAGATGAGCAGGGAACGCCGGTTTATCCTGGACAGAAAGAGTCCACTCTCCTACGCCGAAAATGCGCTGCATCTCCCCGTCTTCTGCAATCACGGCGTTCTCGACGAGATCGTACCGGTCCAGCAAAGCCGGCGAATGGTCAGGCGCCTGAACGACCTGGGTTATGATATCAAATACATAGAGCACCCGGAGGCCGAACATGGCGGCTTCGATCCGCTGATGGAGGATCGTATTTTCAGCTGGTTTGAAAATTATGAAAGAGATCCTTCACCATCACGCGTTGTGATGAAAGCGGGCAGTCTGAAAGATGGGGATTCCTACTGGGTCCATATCACACGATTCATCGATCAGCTGCAATTCGCAACAATCGATGCCAGGGTGAGATCGCGAATTGCGATTCAAATCCTGACCAGGAATATTGCAGAATTTCGTATCACTTGCGATCCCGCATTGATCGACGCAAAAGCGCAAGTTCGCGTATCAATTGATAACAGCGCGCCGCTCGTCGTCACAGTGCCGGGCAGCGGAGAGATCGGTTTTCGCGCCGGTGTCATCGAGGATGGGATCGTGCGTCAGTGGAGCGTCGCTCCGGCAGCCGGACATCAAACAAGGTCTAAAAACGCGGCAATTTGCGGACCGATTTCCGACGCATTCAATTCCGCTTTTATGCTGGTGTATGGCTCCATCGGAGACGACAATGAAAGCGCGATCAATGAAGCTGAGGCGCATCGATTCGCACGGCAATGGTACAGCTGGCAACACGTGTTTCCGCGGATGAAAAGAGACGTCGACATCACCGAAGAGGACAAGCGCATGTTCAATCTCATTCTTTTTGGAGGTCCGTCGAGCAACTCAATGACAGCAGAGTATCAAGAGTTTATTCCATTCCGCTTCGAGAATGGAAAGATCATCGCGGGCAACCGGATCTATTCGGGAAACGATATCGGACTTGCCATGGTTGCCCTAAATCCTGAATATGGGAACAGATACATCGTCATCTACGCGGGCGTTACATGGCCGGGTACGCATGGTATCATCAAGCGTATCGGATCAGAGTTCGACTACGTGATCTTCGATGACAAGACCATGGGCATCAACGCGCTTCAGGGAAATCTCACTATAGATGGCACGCCGTTGCTATGCGGTTTTTTCAATCAGGACTGGAAACTATCGGAACGCTATCAGTTTCATGCGGATCAGACATTGAGAGACATGATCGTTCCGCGCCGTATTCTTACATCTTTCCCCTCGTCGACTGACGCGGACACGCTCTTCCTGAGTGATCTCAACATCATCGAGGTCGAACAGGATCTCGGCATGGTGGAGCTGGACCGCACTTTCTGGGGACACACATTTCAGGTAGAGGGTGAAGCCTTTTACAAGGGACTGGGGGTATTTCCGAATTCTTCCGTGACTTTTAAACTCCCCGGCGACTGGAATACATTGCACGCTGTGCTGAAAGCAGATGCCAACCCCTACGGCGACGTGGATACTGAAACATATGCGGGCGGGAAAATACAATTCGGTATTTACGGAGATAATCTCGAACTGTTCACCAGTGATATTATGGACATCAATTCGAAGCCACAAGAGATATCGGTAGATATTAAAGGAATACAAAAACTCAGACTCATCGTGAGAACGCAGGACTGGCTGCCGTGGTTTGCTCAGAGCGCCAGCTGGATCAATGCCACACTGATCAGATAAGCGATAGATCTGTGTTGTCTGACCGCAGTTGATACTTGCGTGACAGGCGATTTGATGTGGATTGCAAATAACTTTAAATAGACGTCAGGAAAAGGAAATTATGCACACACACATTGGCAAGGCAATACGGATGAGTGATATCCTTTCGGAGAATTCGCTCGTATTCGATTCAACCATCGCCTCAAGTATCGGCGCCCCGGAGGGTATGGAAGATTTATCGGCAACACTCCAGCAATTGACGCCTGTATTCGATGGTATCATTCTCAATCCAGGACAGATCGAACATCTGGCACATGCATCCGGAGGCAAAAACAGAGCTGCACCGCTCGTGCGAATCGACTGGACAAATGCGTATCGCGGAGCGGATTTCTGTCTCCCTGTATCGCATGTCAAACGGATTCCAATGTCCAACGCACAGGATGTCACCGACCTTGGAGGAAGCGCGGCAGTCGCTACGCTGTTCATGGGGTATGGGGATATGTTTGAAGCTGAGAATATTCGGTCCATCTCGCATCTGATCAGGGAGAGCTATTCACTTTCTCTGCCTGTCTTCGTGGATATACGGCCGATCGGTGATCATGTGAGCGAGTCCAACTATGAAGATACAATTCAGCTCGGTGTCTCTTTCATGATGGAGGCGGGCGCTGACGGACTCATCATACCACTTTGCAAGCCGGAAACGCTGGAATTGATCGGTAATTGGTCCACCATTCCCGTGCTCGCGTATTCAGAAAAGCTCATATCAAAATCCGAATTCCAGTCGGTGATAGAGCACAATATTCAAGGCCTGGTTTTCAGTGAGGCCATTCTGAGAGAGAAGGATTATCAGAGTAAAATTCAACTTTTGAAATAAAGGTACAATCTATGTATTCGACTTCAGGAAAAGCCGTTCGAATGAACAGGCTGTTCAATCCAGACGATGGTAAGGCGGTATGTGTGGCGGCTGATCATGGCTGGATGTCAGATCCCACGGCGAATGTCGTCAATCTCAAAAATATACTGGGGCAAGTGATCGCCGGTGGCGCGGATGGTGTGTTGATGTCTTTCGGTTCTGCGCAACGACTGGGACACATGTTTCAGGGAAAAGACAAGCCGGCAGTGATCGTACGCGCCGACTGGATGAATCTGCCCAGACTGGGCGGAGCGAATGTGAGCAATGTGCTGCCGGTGATCAATTTCAGGAAGATGGCGACATCCCGCGCGAAGGACGCGCTGCAGATGGGTGCATCTGCGATCACCATCTACTATTTCATCGGATACAGCGATGAATTCGAGGCCATCAATATCGAGCAGGCATCCATATTCGCGCAGGAATGCCGAAAGGTTGGATTGCCGCTCATCATCGAACCCATGGCGGTCGGTGGCATGGTGACCGGTGTGAATATCGCTGAAATACTGATCGCATCCGCCCGCATCGCCACTGAGATCGGCGCCGATGCGCTGAAGATTCCGTACACTGGTGATGTGATCACATTCAAAGAGTTGGTGGATCGATCCAGGATACCGGTGCTGGTACTGGGCGGCGCGAAATCCGATGTGCCGCGCGATGCTTTGGAGCTTGTGGACGAAGCTCTGCGTGCCGGCGCCAGCGGGACGGTGTTCGGCAGAAACGTGACCAAGGCGAAAGATCCTAAAAAGATGGTAGAGGATCTGTGCGATCTGGTACATGGCGTGAAGACAATCGACCAGATATTCTCCCCGGTTGAAAAAGGGAAAAAACGAAGATTGAGAGGCATCTCGGCGAATTGTGTCGGATGTCTGATTTGTGAGACCGTCTGCGTGCAGGCACACAGCGTCAGCTTCGGAGTCAACAGGGCGCGGTTGCGGATCGAATCGAAACCTGTCGAGGAAAAGCCTCCTTTGAATAAAGTCAATGTATGTATTCTCTGTGAAGCCTGCATCAAAGTCTGCGAGCCTAATGCCCTGACGCTCTCGGAAGAGGGATATATTCAGCTGGATGAGAGCCTGTGTATTCAATGCGGCAAGTGCGGTGAGGTATGCCCGAACAGCGTTGTTCTTTTCGACGATGACGGATATCCCATCATCTGCGATCTGTGCGAGGGAGACCCGCAATGCGTGCGTTGGTGTAAATACGACGCGTTGAAACTGGTCTGATATCATTCGGTGTAAAGAGTCGTTATAAATATAAACTGATCATTGAGTTGTTATACTACGGAGAATAAAGATGTCGTTACGCGAACGCGGTTACATGAACAACATACTCTACGTCGATCTGTCGACAGGCACGACTAAGAACAAAACTCTGGACGAGAAGATCATGCCACTCCTGCTCGGTGGCAAAGGACTGGCGGCCTGGATTCTCTACAATGCCCTGGACGGCGGCATCGATCCATTCGCCCCCGAAGTACCGCTTATTTTCGCTGTCGGTCCCTTGACAGGAACCACGGCGCCGACTGCTGGCCGGCTTGGTGTCTTCACAAAGAGTCCGGCGACCGGCACGATCCTCGATTCCTACTGCGGCGGATTTTTCGGACAGACCATGAAATGGGCGGGATATGACGCCATCGTGGTTACGGGCGCCTCGGAAACGCCCTGCACAATTGTGATCGAAAACGACGCCGTACGTATTGAAGATGCCGGTGACCTATGGGGGCGGGGGACAATGCAGAGCACTGATCAGCTGCGTCAACAATATGGTCCGGAATTCAAGACCGCCGTCATCGGAGGAGCCGGTGAGCGGTTGTCGCCGATATCGGGCATCTTTTGTGACTTGCGCACAGCCGGACGCGGCGGCGCCGGCGCCGTGATGGGATCCAAAAAATTGAAAGCCATTGCCGTCAAAGGAACCGGGAGCGTGACTGTTCACGACCCAGAAACATTCCAGGAGATGGTATGGGTTTCCCACCGCATGCTGCGCATGAGCTCCCAGATCACACGCATGAAGGACTATGGGACAGCAAATATCGTAGAGTTGATCAACGCGGCAGGTGGACTGCCGACGCGAAATTTTCAGCAGGGGCAGTTCGAAGGCCATGAAGAGCTGTGGGGTGAAACCTGGAAAGATGAGTATTGGGACGAATCGGCCGCATGCTACGGCTGCGGTATCGGATGCACCAAGATCGCTCAACACAAGCGGCTCGGGATGCGCGTCGATGGGCCGGAATACGAAACCATTTTCGCGCTGGGGAGCAACTGCGGCGTGACAGACAGGGAGGCGATCATCGAGGTGAACTATCTCTGTGATGATTACGGCATAGATACAATCAGCACCGGAGTGATCATCGGCTTCGTGATGGAACTCTACCAGCGGAAGATGATGAGCAGCGCGGATCTCGACGGTATCGAAGCCGAATGGGGCAGCGGTGACGCGCTGGTGGCTCTGGCGAAGAAAATCTGTTCAGGTGACGGCATCGGCGCGAAACTCGAGAAGGGCGTTAAGTCATTGAGCCGGGAATACCCGGGCAGCGAAGACTTTGCCATGCATGTAAAAGGTCTCGAGATGCCCGGCTATCTGCCAAGAGGCGCGAAGGGCGTTGCCTTGAGTTACGCCATCTCTGAACGCGGCGCCTGCCATCTGCACGGCTCCCCCCTGTCCGAGCTGATGGGCGGAGCGGATCCGCTGACGACCGAAGGAAAGGCATCTTTATTCAAAATGAATCAGCTGGATATCGCCGTGGTCGATTCATGTATTCTCTGCTATTTCACGAAATTCGGGATTACGCTTAAAGAGATCATGCAGATGATCAATCCATGTACCGGTTTCAATTATAAGAATCCCCGCGAACTGGAAATCGTCGGCGAACGCGTCACCACACTGTCGCGCTTGTTCAATGTCCGCGAAGGATTCACGCGAAAGGACGATGCGCTGCCCAAAAGATGTACTGACGAACCACTCGCATCAGGCCCGGGGAAGGGCCATGTGGTTGAACTGGACGGAATGATGTCCGAATATTACAAACTTATGGGATGGGATGAAGATGGCGTTCCGACAAAGGAAAAACTGAAAGAACTCAAACTGGATCAGATACTATGATTCGAATCGAACTTCAACTTCACGGTGAGTTGAAAAGGCATTGCGATGATCAATCAAAACTGGAAATGACACTCGAAGAAGGGTGCTCTGTCAAACAGCTGATCGGTAAGTCCGGCGTGCCCGCCGAGGAGATCGCCTTCGCCGCGGTGAATGGTTCCCGCGTCCCGGTTGATCATGTCATCGAGGATGGCGACAGGGTGAAGCTATTCCAGTTTGTCGCCGGCGGTTGATGTTCTTTCCATCAGCAATCCCACAAATCCGTCCATGTTCGAGAAGAGGACACATCGTCCATCCACAGGGCAAATGGTATTGATCACCGTATTTCCAAATTTGTATTTCCAGCGTGATCGTCCGGTCTTTGCGTCTGCGGCATAGATCAGCCCATTCTTCGTACCCCAGTAGAGCGTCCCGTCGCTTTCCACAGGCATGGATGGCGCGATATCATATCCATATTCGAAATCCTCGGCCCAGATGACATGCTCCGAACCTGAACGGCTATCGAACGCCACCACGGAATCAGTCATGGATCGGGCGAAAACAAAATCGCCATCTGCAGAGATGCCGATCGTCTCTCTGAATTTCCATCCATTGGATCGCCACAAAGTCTTTCCGGTAGCCGCATCGATCGATGTCACCACCCTGTCCGGCGCGGCGATGAATATTTTGTCATTGGCAGCCACAGGCCAGCAGGCAGCGGGCGAATACAATGGATGGTCCTTCGGCCCCCGCCAGATCCACGTCGCCTTTCCGTCCATTCTGTTCAACGCATAGAGCGCCGCGTCCCATGCGCCGAAGATCACCAGATCACGATAAACAAGCGGCCTCGTTTCCACATAGGCGCCGACCCCGGGGAATGCCCAAATCAGTTCACCGTTTGCCGCGTTCAGTGCTCTGAAGACACCATCGCTCGCACCTGTGTAGACAACATCACCAGGCCCGATGACGGGAACCGACACCAGCGGCTCGTTCGTCGCGTAGCGCCAGATCACGCTTCCGTCACGTGCATCCATGCAATAGACAGACTTATCCAGTGAAGTACAGACCACGTATAGTTCCGAAGCGGCAGCGGTTCCGAGTATTCCGCCGGAGAGATCCGATGTCCAAACGACATCGCCATCATGGATTTCCATGCAATACATTTTCCCGGACGCGTTCCCGACATAGACATAATCCGAACAGATTACAGGCGAGGCGGTCATCGTCTTTCCTGTATCCCGCACCCATTCAAGGTGTACCTGCCCTTCCAGGACTTGATCTTTTTCACTCAGGGCCATTGAATCCGGGACTGCGGCAATCTCGTGATGTTCACGAAGCGATATCGACACCCATGCCGGGGACATTTCTTCGCCCGTCACTTTCTCGAAGACAAACATACTGTCGTTCCGTATCTCGACCACATTGTACCCGCCGCTCGCATAACTACCGCGCAGCGTGGATCTTCCCATGATGCCGGGAATACCCTGATAAGACATCAGCCTGTTCCGGTGACCATGCCCGTGAAGAACCGCACGGATGTTATAGTTCTTCAGTATATCCATGCATTGATCCAGGTTGTCCACGGCATCGGTCAATTCATAATGGGTCACAAGAATGATTGGGACATTCGGACCCGTTCGCGCAAGCACAGAATCGAGCCAGGCGAACGTCTCGACTGGAATATGTCCATCCCCCATCCTCAGCACCGGTCCCTGATGAAAACCGATGAATCGATATCCACCTCCATCGAAAAGGAAATGATCCGCTCCCCAGAGCGTGTCGAAATTATCTCCGCCGGATCCGGACCACTTCGTGTCGTGGTTACCGGGAATGATGTGGTAAGGCGCGTTCAGACTATCGAGGATCTGTTTGGCAAGCGACAGATTGTCTCCCGTGTTCATGTCCGTGATATCTCCGGACACGATCACGAAGTCAAGATCCTCGTCCTGGTTGATATCCTGAACAGCCAGCCTCAGATCCTCAGCCCCGCTGCCATAGTACGAAACATGTGTGTCGCTCAACAGGGCAAAACGAAGATCAGCCTGATGCCGGCATGCCGCCAGGCACAGGGATGCGATGACAATATATTGTATTCCATTCAGAAAACGTCTCATTCACTGCCTCTCTTCTGATCTAATCGCCGGATAACCGCATGCCAAAGGCAATCGATTTGTCATATTCACGGATCCGGTGAAATCCAACGCGCTCATAGAATTGTATCGCTCCCGGATTCGCCTTGCCGACTTCAAGATGAAGGGCCAGCACCTTCAATGCCTCAAGCACATCGATGAAACGGGCCATGAGCGTACGACCGAATCCCCTTCCCTGTCCGGCCGGCAGTATGTCGATGTGCAGATGCGCGGGATATGCCAGCACATCTTCACGCGGATGATATCCTTCATGGATCAGACGTATGATCCGGGCATCGTAACTCGTGTCGTCAGGAGACGGCATGGGATAACGACTTCTGAGCAGAGGGTACCACTCCTGTTCACACCTTTCAGAAAATGCCTGTGAATCGCGCGTGCCGAGGATATACCCGCATGGCTCCCCGTTGCGGGTCAGTATAAAACAGAGCTCCGGTTCGAGCACTGCGTAAGGCGCGGCAAAGAAGTGACCCGGGAGATCCGGATCGGCGTACATGTCACTGGCATCCTCGCCGCTGTTGCCTGTCTTCAGGCAAATGCGGTACAGCGATGTCAGATCACATGGATGATAAACTCTGATGTCAAAATCCATGTATTGCTCCGCTCTGGTAAATCATGATGTTACATCCTCAGATCGATTCAGTTGCTTCTTTCCAGCCCCGGGATCCACCTCTCTCCAGACTCGGCATACCCGGTCCATTCTCCCTGCTGCCAGACAATATGTCCCTGGACGAATATAGTTTCCAGATTCAAATCCCCGTTTTCATTCGGAGCGAACAGCAGCATGTCCGCTATCTGCCCTCTGCGAATCTTGCCCCTGCCGCGGATTTTCCATGCCCTGCACTGTTCTGTCGAGAGCTCCTTCACAACAGAGGCACTGTTTATGTTCAACAGCACGGTCTTCTTCACAGCAGGCAGAATCCCGACAGGCAGGTGCGTGTATTTACCGTATCCACTGCCGAGAATGGATGAATCTCTTCCAGCGATTCCGACCGCTCCACTGTTCAGATATTCGATTGTTGACAACGTATCGGACGCCGCGTCGCCGTCGATCAGATACCCCACATTCACCGGCACCGCCGCGGACTCGATATTTCTGGCCAGCGTTGCCGTCAGTTCGGGACGGCATGATATAAGGACTGTTGTAAATCCCTGTTCGACCAGGCTCCCGAGAGTCGCCTCCGCGTCCTTTATATCCGTTGAATCCCATTTTACGGCACAAATAAAACCGGGTGTCAAATAATGCGATGGCGCATCGATGGTGTCTTTTGCCGCGAAGAAGTCCAGATCTCCGTTATCGATAATGTATCCCTTTTTCCCCGGATTGTAATTCACACCGATATCCATCCGGTATGGCGGAATGCCGGTTCCATCGATGACATTCACATCCCGGATCAGCAGGTCGTAAATCGACTTGTCGTTCAGCGGCAATATGTCGTAAATCGCCGGATTGGCCGATTCGTAGCTGCCACTGGCAATGGCATGGATGGAAGAGAGCAATGCGACGAAATTCATCTTCTGCAGGTAATTGTCTCTGTTATGATACCAGCCACTGGATTCGATCAATATCGTGCTTACACCCCAGCTCTGCATCGAATCGCCAAAGGCCCGTGGCATGTAATCCGCCTTATACTTGGAAATGTGTCCGTACAGCGACGGACCAAGGGCCTGGTAGATCACGGAGACCACTTTCTTCGCGCGAATTCTCACCGGATTATCATCGTTCTGATGATTGAACGGCGGCGCCATGAGAGCGAACGCTGCTAGTCTGTTCGTGTTGCCGACGGTGATTCGGCCGCTCTGATCATGCAGGTTGAATCCGAAATCGGGTTTGAAGGTCTCCTTCAGATCGAAAAGAATCCTGCCTTCGGGAGTCTGAAGGTCTCTGGCATCTCTGTTAATATCGATCCCCTGAGCGTTGCGGCGCAGGTATTTTTCCGCACCATCCGGATTCAGCATGGGGATCACCAAAATCGTCGCGTTCTCCAGTATCTTCCGGACGAACGTTGTCGATTCATGCCTGAGCATGAAGTTGAACATGTCGAAGATCGCGGCGGTAGAGGTCGGTTCATCGCCATGCATCTGGCTCCACAGCAGGATGTTCTTCCCACCACTGCCCATACGCACGAGATAGATCGGCCTCTTTTCTACGGACTCGCCTGCAATCTCGAAATGAAAATCATTCGGATACTGCTCCCTGAGAACAGTCAGCATTTCGCGCACATGACTGTTTTTCAACTCCCGCAGGGGCACCGTACAAAACCGGTTTTCCTCATACCTGTTTTCCAGAAACGGAAAATGGTAATTCATCTGCGCATCAACGACGCCTGTGGCAGACAGATAGATAATGATGAATGCGCACAGTCTCCTTCTCATATCTTTCACCTCCGTGGATCTCTGTTCAATATAGCAGATATTTTTTTCTGATCTCCATGAACTCAGCCACTTCCTCCTGACACGCGTCGATCACTTCTTTGACAGTCACACCCTCCTGGTCCAGCATTCGGATTGTCTCAGGTGGTGACCAGTCGAGAGATCCCGGACTGGTTTTTCGATAGGCATCGATGACGTGAAGGGCGGATTCTACGGACCTGTACGCCTTCAAATCGGTGAGCATGATCTCCACGCCGGCGCACATTTCATTCCATGGTTTACCTCTCGGATTACGAGTTGTCCGATCAATCCTTGGAATGAAGTAGACGGGTCTGAAGATGGCACCCGGTATGTCGCGACTGTTCAAGTCGTTTGCAGCCTTTTCGCAATCGATCCAGGGCGCGCCCGTTAAAAGAAATGGTTTTGTGGTCCCACGCCCCTCTGAAAGGTTCATCCGCTCGAACAGGCACTGTCCGGGATAGACAATGGCAGTCTCCAGCGTCCCCATATTCGGTGATGGCATGACCCATAAGAGTCCGGTATCGTCCCATGTGTATTCCCTGCGCCAGCCATGCATCCTGACCACTTTGAGATCGGCGCCGAAATCATGCTCTGCGTTCCACATGGCTGCCAGTTCACCATAGGTCATGCCATGGCGCAGAGGCAGCGGATGCCGGAAGATACGTTTCAGATCGAGAAAGGGTCCTTCGACCACAACGCCGCCGAGCGGATTCGGTCTGTCGAGCACAATAAAAGGAATGCCGGCTTCGGCACAGGCCTCCATCGCGAAGGACATGGAATATTTGAATGTGTACCATGCCGAACCAACCCCCTGGATATCGAATATCAGCACATCCAGATTCTCAAGCCATTTTCGTTTCGGTGCGTATGAATCACCGTACAGACTGTACAATGGTATGCCAGTCACCGGATCAGGCTCTCCCTCTTTCATTATTCTCCCCTGTTTCGCTCCGCGAACGCCGTGCTCGGCGCCGAAAAGCGCCACAAGATTCACTCCGGGCGTGCCTGCCAGAATATCGATATCACTCCGCATATCGGACCCCACGGCAGATGGGTTGGTGATGAGTCCGATCCGTTTACCCTCCACCAGATGCAGTGAATCCTGAACCAGAACTTCTATGCCCGGCGTCACCAGAGATTTGCTGCCCCTGGACTTTACCTCTTTGTGTTTTTCATTTTGTGCTGCCAGCATCTTTTCGATGAACGTTGTCTGCGGCATCTCTACACCTCTTGTGGTGATCCTGGTAGGGGAGCTCTCGTTACCGGTGCGGTCCACAGCCGTCACCATCACATTTCGCAGCGGCGCAACCAGCGCAAAAAGATCATCCGGATTTGTCGATTCAGCCGCGCTGGCACTCGTTCTCCTTGTCGCGAAGGAGGACAGTATCACACTACTCCGCACTCCCGGTACGATCTTGTACTCCCACGCGTCGTCATATTTGTAGTAGACCACCCACTGACGTATGTCGCGCCTCTCTTTATGCGACCAATCTATCAGAACGTCCTGATCTTTCTGAACATAAGAGATTGACGGAGGCCCCGGCGGGCTTCTATCCAGCCATGGTGATGCAGGAACCAGCGCTTTTTTCTTATACGGACCGTCCGAGATGGCCGCGCGAAGTGACATACTCTTGACCATCGGTGCGATACTCCAGTGGACTGTCCCCGGCGCATCGGGACGCATCCCCCTCGTCACCATGATCTGATTGATGGTCTCATCGATTCCCTTGTCACCGTCCCAACGACCGACATTGATGCCCGGCCAGACATGCCGGTTCATTTCGTTCTCACCGATCCACCACCCCAGAAGCACGGGATAGCTCTGCGGAATCTGGTTGATGGGCCAGTAAAGCTGCGGTGTCCAGTAATCGATCCAGCCTTTGTTGAGCCAGAGTCTGGCATCGGCATACAATTTATCATATTGATCGAATCCCCTGATAGATTCCGGATGATTCGGACGCCAGATGCCGAAGGGACTGAGCCCGAATTTGACATGCTTCTTCTCGCGTTTGATCTCTCCATAGAGTCGCTGGATAAAGATATTGACATTGTGCCGGCGCCAGTCGTTACGGGACAATTCTCCTCCGCCTCTCAGGTACGCGCCCCAGCTGGCATCATCCGGAAAATCTTCATTTTCGTTGTATGAAGGGTAAGGATAAAAATAGTCATCCATGTGAATGCCATCCACATCGTAGCGCCGTACAATATCCATCACCACAGATATCGAATGGTCCTGCGTTCCGGGATTCGCCGGATCCAGCCACCAGTATCCGCTTTTCAGCCTCAGAGCGAGGTCAGGGCGTTTTTTCACGATAGATGTTTTCGTGACCTCTCCCCCGCTCACGTGGTGCGCGCGGTACGGATTCAGCCAGGCGTGAAACTCGAGACCGCGTTTGTGCGCCTCCTCTATCCAGAATTCGAGCGGGTCGTAATACGGCTCCGGCGCCTGTCCCTGTACTCCGGTCAGGTAGTATGACCATGGTTCGAGTTCGCTTCTGTACAGCGCGTCGCATTGCGGCCTGACCTGCATGACTACCGCATTGAAATTGTGATTCTCAAGCAAATCGAGCAGGTACAAAGCCTCCCGCTTCTGTTGTGATGTGGAAAGGCCGGGTCTGCTCGGCCAGTTGATATTCGCGACTGTGGCGACCCATGCCGCGCGGAACTCACGCTCTGCAGCCGTCTCTTTCACAGGTGCAATTGGAGGCTCCGGCAGAGGCACGCTCGCACATCCCGCCAGCATCAGAAATAGTGCAGATATCATCCATCGTACATACATTTTTGTTCCTCAGGTTTATGGTTAAATACTAAGATAATATTGTTACTACACGCTCCATGATCGTTCGATCTCTTCCAGGCTTCGCCCCTTCGTCTCCGGAACGTATCTCAATACAAATATGAAATTGATCACACACATCAACGCAAAGATTCCAAACGTTAGCGCGCTGTCCAGGTATTTCAGCATGATGGGGAAAATCTGCGCGATCAGCGCGCACGCGATCCATAGAGACACAGTGGCGATTCCCATCGCCCTTCCACGAATGCGGGTCGGAAAAATTTCGCTGATCACGACCCAGACCACGGGTCCGAGCGATGCCGCGAAACTTCCGACATATCCAAGGGTGAACAGCAGGACGAACCAGTGATTCTGTACCGCACCGCGAAATGCGACTGCCAGCAGAACGAGGAAGATCGCCATGCCGGCGGATCCGAGCAGCAACAGTACCTTCCTGCCGAATTTATCGATGGCATAAATGGCGAGCAGTGTGGCGATCAGATTCATGCTACCAACAGCGACGGACTGAAGCAGCGATGTATCGACTGCAGCCCCTGCCTTTTCAAAGATCATCGGTGCGTAATAGATCACGACATTGATGCCCGTGATCTGCTGAAATACCGCCAGGAATATCCCGATACCGAGTGCCACCCGCAGTCCCGGTTGAAGCAGCACTCTCAGTGAGTCGCTCTCTTCGGCGATAGCAGATTTTATTTCGGCAATCTCCTTGCGCGCTACCGAGCTGCCATTGACCCGTTCCAGCACAACGAGCGCCTCATCGCCTCTGCCCTGCTTTGTGAGCCATCGCGGACTCTCCGGGACGATGACCAGCAGAAAAAAGAAAATTGTGGCCGGAACGGTTTCAACGCCGAACATCCAGCGCCAGTTATCCGGGAAATCGATCAGGAAATAGTCGGAGAAATAGGCAATCAAAATGCCGATGACGATGGCCAGCTGATTGAGCGAAACGAGTCTGCCGCGAAGATGCGGCGGGGAGATCTCGGCGATGTACATCGGAGAGAGCAGCGATGCCGCACCGACGCCGAGTCCGCCAATAAAGCGCGCCACCACGAAGCCCGGTATCGATGTCGCCAGCCCGGTCCATACCGCAGAGACGGCAAAAAGCACTGCGCAGAGCCGCAGCGTACCGCGTCTCCCGAAATTATCGCTGCCGAAACCCGCGAAGATGGTGCCGGGAATGCAGCCCAGGATCGCGGCAGCGACTGCGAAGCCCAGCACGCCTTCCGACATCCCGAAATAATTCTTGAAGAACGGCTGCGCGCCCGCGATCACAGCGGTGTCGAAGCCGAACAACAAGCCGCCCACTGTGGCGACGAAAGAGACCAGTAAGAGATAGAGTGTGCTTCCGGATTCAGAATCATTTCTGTTCATGTTTTCCTTATTCATTAAGTCAGTTCACAAGCAGGGTGACGATCATGCCGACGATGCATAGCACACTGAACAGGAGATGCAACTGAACGTTCATGCCGGCCGCCTTTTTCAGCAGTTCGGCATTGTCATGTTCCTTGAGAACAATCATAAAGATCCGGGGCGCCAACAGGATATAGGGTATCAAACTCAATAACAGCGCCCATCCGTTGCCCATGTAATACCAGGCGACGACTATGACATTCAAGAACAGGATTGTCTGTACAATGCAGTACAGGATGGCCGCCGCCTTGTTACTTATTCTGGCGGCAATGCCCCACTTTCCTGTGGCTTTGTCGGCATCCAGATCGATCATCTGGCCGATGAGCAAAATAGAAAGCGTACTGATACCGGTGATTGGCATGGCCGCAATGATGAGGGGTTTGAAACCGACATTTTGACTCACGGCTGCCACCAGAATCGCCATGGGGCCAAACGCAAACCAGACGAAGAATTCTCCGAGACCGCGGTACGCCAGTTTGACCGGCGCTGCCGTATAGTATTTGCTGAAAAAGGCGGAAAAGAGATATAGAAGCGCGAGCACGATTTTCAGATTGGTCTCGAGCCGCGTCATCAGCAAAAGCGTTGTGATCAATGCGCCGATCAAAGCGATACGGGCGATGCGCTGCATGGAGGGTAACAGGTCAGGGTAATCGATGAGGACGCCGGACCCACCGCTGAATTCATTCCTGTTGACATTGATCTTATCCGTACCCTGAAGCGTGTCATAAATATCATTGTATACATTCGTCGCGATGTGGAGACAGATGCCCATTACGAATACCAGGATGAAATTCAGGATGTCCAGCGAGCCATTGATGTACGCCCCAAGGAGCGTACCGATGATCAACGGGCTGATGATGGAAGAAAGGAATGGAGCCCTGATCATTCTCATCAGGCCTGGTTTGTTTGTGTTCATAGCGCTCTCCTTGTATTGAAATCTGATAATGATTGATTTATATCTTCAATGCAATATTCCTGATATTAGCCTTAATGGACCAGTGCATGATACATCTCATTGAGGCGAGCGATATCACCAGCAATCTCAAATCCAGCGAAACGACCGGTGCTTTCGAATACCGGCTTCGCCATATCATTCCGCGAGAAGAGTCTAAGGCTGATGGTCGAACGCAGTGATTCGGAAATTTCATGCGTCATACCGTTCAGTGTGGGCGCAACGAGAGTACCTCCCCCGCTCCTCAGCGCGCGGATTTCAAGAATGTGTGTTTTATTTTCAAGCACCCAGTGAACGTGCCTCTCCCCAATCTCGAAATGTGTGAGTCCGGAACCTGTATACGTTGTGAACCTGTACAGGTGATGTTGATGCCATAGTCCGAAGATAAAGCCTAGAAAGGGCTTCCGGATCCAGGGTATAATGGCGATCGAGCCGGTCAAACTTGTGCCGGACTCATCAAAATGATTGGATTGGCACCATATCCATGCCTCGGGGAACGAACGTCCCCAGTCTTTTTCCGTGTATCCTCTGCCCGAGTTGAAATCCGCCTCATCTCCGTTCATGAACAACCGTCCATGAATCTCGTGGTCCAGACTCACGATGCCGTGGTAGCACTCCATGAACGGCACCCAGGTGTACCACCCCATGATTCCGGGTGAAAGCCGGGTGCGCGGCCAGGAGATGGTATTGTCGAAACGCAGTTCGCCATCGAAACGCTGACCGTCCTCACTGATGTCCAGAATTATTTTCTTATCTGAAAAAAAGTTATTACCGATCTGAATGTCAAAAGCATCGTCATGGGCGTGAAATTTGTTCAGGGGATATGAAAAATAATGCGTGCGATTCGACTGACCATCGAATATCTGGATGAAAGCATGGCTTTCGTCTGTCTGGTAGTCGATGAAGATACCCGGGATGATTGCCAGCAGATGCCTACCTTCCCGACTGACAATTTTGAAGTACCATCCCTCAAAATGCTGCCTGGCATTACGCTTTCCCTGATACCAGGCGGGATGCATCTTCCTTTTAAAATAAGCAGTCATGCCAGCCTTTCATCTGAAATAAAAAACAGGCCGACTGATCCATTCGTCTCTCAATCTGCCTGCATGAGCATTTGGTAAGCTAAAACAATCTATGGCATTATTCATTAATTGTCAAGCTTTTTTTCGTATTCATCTGAACGCTGAAATAACGTAACCATCAATAATGACACCTCTTCGTTGTAGCGGGATCATGCATCACGAAATTTCACCCAATCGATACCCAACTTGCGCATTCTTGCCCGCAAAGTATGCGGATTGATCTTCAGGATCACCGCAGCCCCGAATTTTCCATCGATACGTCCCCTGGTCCTCGTGAGGACCGATTCGATATGCCTTTTCATCACCTGATCCAGCGACAGCTTCGTACTCAGCGATTCCTCTTCCAAGCTGCTAGCAGCAGGTATTGATTTCACGTCCGTAAAGCTGCCGGACCACCCCAATGCCTTGGCGATCTCCAGGCGTCCGCCATTGCCCAGCAGGGCGGCGCGATCAATGACAGTTCCAAGCTCGCGGATATTTCCAGGCCAGTTGTACGAGGTAAGGATCTGAATATCCGCCTCCGTCGGCATGATTTCAGGAAGTCCGAACCGTATCGCCGAGCGTTTTGCGAAATGCGATGCCAGCTCTCTCATGTCTTCCCTTCGCTCCCGCAGTGCGGGGAGATAGATGGGGAATGTGGCGATTCGATACCATAAATCATCGCGGAATGTCCGCTGTGCAACCATGGCGGCGAGGTCCCGGTGTGTCGCCAGAACGATACGCACATCCACTTTGATCGCATTCTTTCCGCCGACGCGCTCCAGCCATCCATCCTGAAGAATCCTCAGCAACCTCACCTGTGCCTTGAGTGGCATCTCACCCACTTCGTCAAGGAAAAGCGTGCCGCCGTCTGCACGCTCGAACCACCCCTTTCTGTTTTCAACGGCTCCTGTGAATGCACCTTTCTCGTGGCCGAAAAGCTGTGAATCGATGAGCTCGGAGGGTATGGCGCCGCAATTCACTCTGATAAAGGGTCCTTCAAAACGATTCGACTTATTGTGAATCTCACGCGATACGAGCTCTTTGCCGGTACCTGTCTCGCCGAAGATCAATACGGGCAGATCTGAACCAGCGACAATTGCGATTCGATCCATGACCGATTTCAAACCCTTTTCCGCGCCAATGATCACATCACCAATCTCTTTGCGGCTCAATTTCGCAAGAAGCGTTTTTCGATCCGCCTCTGCGACCTCCCTGAGCTGCACCATCTCCTTCAGTCGAGTATCGTTCTCCAGCGCGATACCCATCGGCTCAAGAAGTACACGCATCATAGCGACATGACGCGGTTCAAATGTGGTGGAGGCCCCGGCGATCATTATCAGGAAAGGAGAATATTCACCCTGCTGTTTCAGCGGTCCTGCCAATATGTCCGCATCGGTTTCAAACGGGAGAAGGCTGGCAATCACGCTATCCGATTCGGCTGCGCGATGATGGACATCTCCATTCCGGTGCCACGCGCCTATGGCTGTCCCATCCTTTTTTGAGCAGTTCCAATTTCTACGATCCTCCGGCATGTTTTGTACGAATCCAACAGCAACCATCTCCAGCGTGAGCTGCGCCTTTTTAAATTGGACGATTAGTATCTGATCCAGTGGAATATGTCTGACCAGCATCCCGGCTATCACAGGTACAGCTTTTGTGATCTCGATGTTTCGACAGGCCTCACGCCATACATCCAATAGAATCTCTTTAAATTTTATCATATTTACTATTCTTATGTTATATTTAATACTATAAATCTATCAAATATTTCAAATATATCCAAACACTTTTTTCGAATTATTATTTTACAGAGGGTTAGAAACGCATTTTTTCCTGGAACGATTATTGAAATGTATCTATCCTTATGATCAAGAAAGCACAAATATGAACCACATGATTATATCTTTCATCTGCCTTTACACGATATTCGGTTGTCCTCTATCTTTTCTCAGTGCTAAAACATCCGCACTAACGAATCGATGCGACAATCTCATCAGCGGCTCGGATCAATTCAGGATTATATCGACCAGGGCTGTCGCCCTCAGTGCGCTCGCTCACGTCGCCTATTCTGATCAGGCATCTTCAGCCAGTACATTCCGAATGCGTAGAGCCCGGCTTAAGATTAAGTCGAATCTCAATGATCATACGACATTGAAGATACAGATGGACTTCTCCGGATCCCGGACAAAACTACTGGACTCGGAGCTCAGTTATCACCTTCACTCTGCGCTTGTAATTTCAGCGGGACAGTTCAAGATACCTTTCAGTCATGAAAACCTCACATCAGTAGAATCTTTGCAATTCATTCAATGGTCGCAAGTGGTTGACGCGCTCTGTTCGCGGGGAAAGGATATCACCGGAAATCAATGCGGACGCGATATCGGCCTCCGACTGACAGGATCTCTTTCGCGCCGTTTTCATCTTGACTATTTACTGGCGTTGATGAACGGCTCCGGCATCAATACAGATGATACCAATGCATCAAAAGACATCGCGGGTCGTGTGGTCATCCATCCCGCGGACCATATTGGCATCGGCGGATCGTATTACACGGGCAGTTACACGCAGTTGGCTCAAGACGTGACAAGAACGAGGATGGGCATGGAGTTCAGTTACAAGGCGGAACGCTTTTCCTGCCTGGCGGAATACATACGAGGCCGGGATGACGATTCGCACAGGTCAGGCTGGTTTATTCAGACCGGATATTTCATGACGGATTCAAAAATCGAAGGGCTGTTAAAATTGGATGTTTACGATCCCGATGAAAAAATTTTAGGTGATATATCCCGCATCTTTATATTCGGAGTCAATATTTTATTTGAAGAGAAATCGAGACTGCAACTGAATTATATGATGTCGGAAAAAAATCAAGACAGCGTGATAGCGCAACTGCAATTCGCATTCTAGTCGATCGCGGCTGAAAATGATATTCCGACTGACGTTTATTACATTCAAATATCCGGTGGAAGAACAATGCTAACAAGAGCCATCTTATTCGTATCCATTCTGTGCCTTTCCGTGCCGGGAAGTCCGCTCGCCCGTAGTAGTAGTGAGAAAACAGATGATTACAAAGGCACAATAACACTGTCCGGCGCCTGGGCATTGTATCCGCTTGCCATCAGATGGGGCGAGGAATATCACAGGATCCATCCGGGAGTTACCGTAGATATCAGCGCCGGGGGCGCAGGCAAGGGGATGGCCGACTGTCTGTCCGGTGTGGTGCATCTGGGCATGGTATCGCGTCAGATCTATCCTGAAGAGAGAGCCAGAGGCGCCTGGTGGGTGTCAGTCGCCCGGGACGCCGTTGTTCCAACCATAAACGCCGATAATCCGTTTAAAGAGGTGGTGCTGAAGAGCGGCGTTTCAAGAGATTTATTCCGCGGCATCTGGATCACCGGAGAGATCAGTGACTGGGGTCAGCTGATGCACGAAAGGGGCAAACATGCCATTCATGTCTATACGCGATCAGACGCGTGCGGCGCTGCCAAAACCTGGGCCGGATTTCTCGGTGCGCAACAGGAAGATCTCCTCGATGTGGGAGTATACGGTGATCCGGGTCTGGCGGAGGCGGTGAGAAACGATATCTTCGGCATTGGATATAACAACATCAATTTTGTGTACGACACAAAATCCCGGGCACAGTTGCCGGGTATTTGCGTGCTGCCCATCGACATCAACGGAAATGGCACGATCGATAATGAAGAAAACTTTTATTCGAACCGGGATGACATTGTTCGCGCGATCGCAGCGGACATTTATCCGTCTCCTCCTGCCCGGGACTTGCACCTGGTGTCTCGTGGGAGGCCGCAAAACACTCTTGTGACGCGATTCCTGGAATGGGTGCTCACAGAAGGACAGAAGTTTATCCACGAATCAGGCTATATCAGCATACCCGATGAACAACTGATTCTTCAAATGAATAAACTGGAGACAGAATAAAGCAATGGATTACACGATTACACAGGGATTTGATCCCTGTCTGACAAAGATTCAAACGACAAAGCATAGAAGATGTCTTTGGGACAGGATCAGCGGCAGATGCATGTTCGTGATCACCCTGTTTTCAGGGATGATTGTTTTCATCATGGCATTGGCTCTGCTTTACAGATCGCTGCCAATTTTAAAAAGCGTTCCCCTGTCCGAATTACTGACATCCTCATCCTGGCACCCCATGAGAGGCGAATTTGGCTTCCTGCCCTTCATACTCGGGACGATGTGGGTTACAGGTGTCGCCATCCTGATCGCAGCGCCTTTTTCAATACTGGCTGCCATTTATCTCTCGGAATACGCACCCGGGAAAATCCGTAATTTCGCCTCTCCCCTCATCGATATCCTGGCTGGAATTCCATCTGTTGTCTACGGGATCTGGGGCATTCTCGTCATCGTACCATTCGTGAAAGATCATGTTGCACCGCTGTGCGGCACATTTTCAACGGGATACAGCGTGCTCGCCGGGGGCATCGTTCTCTCTATCATGGTATTGCCGGTCATCATTCACGTCACCATCGAGGTGCTTTCAACTGTCCCGGTTGCATTGAAAGAGGCGTCCCTTGCCCTCGGAGCAACGCAGTGGCAGACGACAAAACATGTGGTGCTGAGAAAATCACTTCCAGGAGTGATCGCAGCCATCGTGCTTGGGTTGTCGCGCGCGTTCGGAGAAACCATGGCGGTGCTTATGGTCGCGGGCAACGTCGCTCGCAATCCATCGTCCCTGCTCGATCCGGCATATCCCCTGCCCGCGCTCATTGCGAACAACTACGGTGAAATGATGTCCGTACCGCTGTATGACTCCGCGTTGCTGCTGGCATCTCTGATTTTATTGCTGATCGTTTTGATCTTTAACATCATTTCCAGATTCATCCTTATGCGCATCGAAAGGCGGGTGATATAATGAAGTACAGGAAAGTTGAAGAACATGCGTTCAAATGGATAATGAGAATAGCCACGCTGATGATCTTATCCATCCTTATTCTCATTCTGGCTGCAATCCTGGTGAAGGGACTCCCGGCAATGAACTTCGCAATGATCACGCAGACACCCAAAGGTGGGTTTTACCTCGGGAAAGAGGGAGGCATTCTCAACGCAATCCTCGGCTCCCTCTATCTTGCGGGCGGGGCATCGGTTATCGCAATTATAGTCAGTCTGCCGATTGTCCTCTACCTGAATCTTTATGCGAAACCGCATTCATTGATTGTCACCTTTACACGTTTTTCACTCGATGTATTGTGGGGTGTGCCATCCATTGTTTACGGGGCTTTTGGATTCACATTGATGCTCACGCTGGGATTAAAAGCCTCACTTCTAGGAGGGATTATTGCGGTATCGCTCCTGATCCTCCCCATAATGTCGCGCGCCATGGACGAAGTGATTCGAATGATGCCGAAGGAGCTTATCGAGGCATCACTGGCGCTAGGGGCCACACGACTTGAAACCGCCGTGAAAGTCGTTATCAGACAAGCATTTCCCGGCATACTCACAGCGGTATTGATCGCTTTCGGACGCGGTATCGGCGATGCTGCGTCGGTACTATTCACTGCCGGATTCACGGATCACATACCCTCCTCACTTTTCCGGCCGGCGGCGACACTCCCCCTCGCGATATTCTTTCAACTCGGAACACCTTTTCCCGAGGTGCAGGAACGGGCATACGCGTCGGCATTTATTCTGACATTGATCATTCTGGTGATATGTACTGCCTCAAGAATGCTGACCAGGAAACTCACGAAGCACGTAATAAAATAAAAGAGGATGATAATAATGACAAATCATGCACATATATGCGTTGAAAACCTGAATGTTCGTTACGGCAACGAACAGGCATTATCCGATATAGCGATCTGCATTCCGAAGAACAAGATAACCGCCATCATCGGTCCATCAGGATGCGGGAAATCTACTTTATTAAGATCATTCAACCGGTTACTTGAAACAACAGAGGGCGTCTCTGTCACCGGCAGGGTTCTCGTCAATGGAAAAGACATTTACGATCCCAAAGAGGATGTGATCGCAGTGAGAAAAAAAATGGGTTTGCTTTCTCAAAAGCCATATCCGCTGCCAATGTCGATTTACGACAATGTCGCCTATGGCCCGAGACTGCATGGTGTTGTAAAGAGAAAAACGCTTGACAACATGGTTAAACGCTACTTGAAGTTGTCCAGCCTGTGGAGCGAAGTCAAGGACAGACTTCATGATCCAGCCTCGAGATTGTCCATCGGACAGCAGCAGAGACTCTGCCTTGCGCGCGGTCTCGCTGTTGAACCCGAGATCATCCTCGGAGATGAACCTACTTCGGCGCTTGATCCTCAGGCAAGCCAGCAAATAGAACAGCGATTTACGGAATTGAAAACGCAATACACGATCGTGATCGTCACTCATATTTTACGTCAGGCAAGAAGAATAGCCGACTATCTCATTTTTTTGTATCTTGGCAAAGTGATAGAGTATGGACCGGTGGAACAGTTTTTCGAAAATCCGAAAGAGGAGATGACAAAAGAATATATTAAGGGTATCATCAGCTGATCCAGAAAAAAAGGTTGCATATTTTCTGTTCATTTGTATATTAATAACCTGGTGAAATTGTTCGTATATCTTTTCACAGTTTCGGGATCATCGTATGTCCATAGACATCATCCTGGTTTTGTCCATACTCGCATTGACAATCCTGTTGTTCACATTGGAGCTGTTGCGCATCGACCTGATTGCGATCCTCATCATGCTCATTCTCGCATGGCTGGGTCTTGTCACTCCGGCCGAGGCCTTTTCAGGGTTCGCGAGCAACGCCGTCATTTCAATGATGGCCGTGATGATCCTTGGCTATGGGATCGATCGATCCGGTGCCATGAACAGCATGATGCGTTACATCATACGCATGGCGGGTTCAAGCGAAAAACGTCTGTTCGTGCTGGTGCTCTCTTCCGCCGGAGTGATGTCCGCTTTCATGCAAAACATCGGCGCCGCGGTTCTTTTCCTGCCCGTGCTCTTGAAAATATCGAGGATAAAAAGTATCAGTCCATCACGCCTGCTGATGCCGCTGGGATTTGCCGCCATACTGGGCGGGACACTAAGTATGGTGGGTTCCGGCCCCCTGATCATACTGAACGACCTGCTGCTTCAGGGCGGTGAATCCAAGTTCGCGCTTTTCAACGTCACGCCATTGGGTTTGCTGCTGCTGGGAGCAGGTATCCTGTACTTCATCACATTCGGAAAGTATGTTCTTCCGGACAATTCGCGCGGGGAAGTCACGATAAGCGATCAGC
The DNA here is from genome assembly GCA_036351795.1 of Candidatus Zhuqueibacterota bacterium. GTDB lineage: Bacteria > Zhuqueibacterota > Zhuqueibacteria > Thermofontimicrobiales > Thiofontviventaceae > JAZBPW01. Next base: position 24,501 of record JAZBPW010000077.1, read on the forward strand.
AGAAGATCATCGAGACCTGGCACCTGCCGGCATCGGTCTACCAATGCCGGATTCCGCCGAACAGTCCAATCATCAACATGACACGGGAAGAGGTGAAATTCCGTTCGAAATACAATATCAATTTGCTCTCCGTGATCGAGAAAAATGATGCGCTCATTGTCCCATGGCGCTTCACTCGATTTGTTTCCGGACAGATTCTGCGGCTGCTGGGAGATCGCGAGGATATCGAACGACTGGTCGCTGATTACGACCTGAAGTTCCCGACCAAATCCAAAACCGTCAACCGGTTTGACAAGAGCCTCAGATGCGGCTTTGCCGAGGTGATCATTCCTCCACTCTCTCCTTTCGCGGGAAAATCCATACGCGAGATTGCGTTGCGAAAAACCTACGGCGTGGAGCCCATCATGTTGATCCGAGGATCTGAAGAGGATCGCGGCGACTTCTCGGACAAGAAGCTGCAACCCGGTGACGCGCTTATCATTCATGGACCATGGGGAAATCTTAAAAGCGTTGGAGATAATCGTGTCTGTGTTCTGGTGACACAACTCGAAAGAGAGAGGGTTCCGCAGGCGAAACCGCTCATCTCGATCCTCTGTTTTTTCATCGCTATCGGGCTCGCTGTTTCCGGCTTTCATCTCTCCCTCTCTTTGATGACGGGAGCCATCGCCATGATATTGACACGCGTCCTGTCCATCGAAGAGGCTTATCGCGCTGTGGAATGGAACGTCGTTTTTCTGCTGGCAGGACTGATCCCGCTGGGCATCGCCATGGACCATACGGGAACAGCCACATTTATAGCCAATCTGCTGATGTCCTGGTTTCAGAACAGTCATCCCCTCCTCATACTCGCCGCCATATCGGTGCTGGCGACGATGTTATCGCTATTCATGTCAAATGTTGCAGCCACCGTACTGCTGGTGCCTTTGGTGATGACCATGGCAAACATCGCTGGACTGGATCCACGCGCACTGGCGTTGCTGGTCGCTGTCAGCGCGTCAAATTCATTCCTGCTGCCGACCCATCAGGTCAATGCGCTGCTGATGTCACCCGGAGGATATCGCAACTCGGATTATCTCAAAGCCGGCGGATTAATGACAGTTATATTCTTGATCATTGTTGTTCTTGGTATATATTTAGTCTATCTTTGAAATTTAAATCAAACGGGAGTCATGAATGATTGTTCAACAATTTTTTGTCAACGGTATCGCTCACAGCTCGTACTTGTTAGGTGGAACGAAAACATGTGCCATCGTCGATCCGCAGCGTGACATTCAGGTCTATCTGGATGCGGCAGCTGATCTGGATATGAAAATCACTCACATCCTGGAGACGCATCTTCATGCCGATTTCATCTCCGGTCATCTTGATCTCGCGGATGTCACAGGAGCACAGATTGTCGCGCCGGCATCTGCGACATGCAAATTCAAGCATGTCGGCGTTGGCGAAGGAGACATTATAGAAATCGATGATATGAATATATCTATCCTCGAAGTGCCCGGGCACACCCCCGAACATATCGCATATGTCGTCACCGACAAGTCGAGAAGCGACGACCCGGTTGGCGTCTTCTGCGGAGACGCTCTGTTCGTCGGAGATGTGGGACGCCCCGATCTTTTTCCCGGGAAGGCTGAGGAACTCGCCTCAATGCTCTACGACAGCCTTCATCAGAAATTACTGAAGTTACCCGACTTTTGTGAGGTTTATCCGGCGCATGGCGCCGGTTCGCTCTGTGGCAGGGCGATGGGCGCGAAAAGAACGAGCACTATCGGTTATGAACGCTTGTATAACAGCGCGCTTCAGATAAAGGACCGAGGGGAGTTCGTCAACTCACTCACATCGGACATGCCGCCGGCGCCTGATCATTTCAGTCGCTGCAGCGATATCAATCGCGATGGCCCGGCGCTGGTCAAAGACCTGCCACCACTATCGGAGGCAGCGGCCGCCGCGTATCAGAAAAAGATGAGCGATGACGACACGATTCTTCTCGATGTACGGAGCTATGCCGCATACTCGGCTCACCATATTCCCGGTTCCTACCACAATGACCTCAATGGAAATTTCGCGACATTCGCGGGCTGGGTTCTTCCTCCGGACAAAGATATCATGCTGATCGCAGACAACCGGCGAGAGGCGATGGAGGCGAAGATCTGGCTGCAGAAGGTGGGGCTGGACCGGGCCGCGACGTTTCTGGACGGCGGTATGGTCTCCTGGGTGAAGGCAGGGTATCCAACCGGCCATGCGGGTCTACTCTCGGCCGAAGAACTGCACAAGCTCGTCACCGGCGATAAAAAAATTGTGCTCGTGGATGTCAGATCCGCGAATGAATATATGAGCTACAATATCAAGGGCTCCGTTCAAATTCAGGCACCGGATCTCAGGACGCGGCATAATGAGTTAGATACGGATATGCCAACGATACTGCTGTGCAGCACAGGAAACCGCTCCAGTCTGGGCGCCAGTATTCTGAAAAGAGCGGGTTTCAAGGATGTATATAATGTGGCTGGAGGTATGACGGGATACAGCGCTGCTGGCTACGCACCAGAATGCATGATGTGTTTCATTCCGCATGGTCCGCGCTTCTCCCGGGAATAGCCTGTGAAATAACTGGCCGATCATGGCAACAAGAGCCCGAACAACACGGGAATTCAGTTGCCTAAAATTCACGGGCAGGAACTTCCTGCCATATCAATGTATTTAAGATGTGTCCGGGTCGGGCATTTGGTCTTACGATTCGCGCGACCCGGTTTTATTGAAAAACAGTGAGTGATCACTTTTTCACTGATAGATGAATTATTACGGAACTCGATTGTCATATATAATCAGGAGGTTGCTATGGAACTGGAACGATGGTCGCCATATATCGTGGGAATCGGCATCGGTATTCTCAGCTGGTTCACCTTTTTGCTCTCCAACCAGGCACTCGCCTGCTCAACGGCATTCGCGCGTAGCGCAGGCATGATCGAGAAACTGTTCCGCGGGAACAAGGTAAGCGAGAAGGCCTACTATCAGAAGTTCACCCCACAGATCGACTGGGGATGGATGCTTGTCGTGGGTGTTGTGATCGGCGCGTTCATCTCATCATATCTCTCCGGCTCCTTTCAGCTTAAGTGGGTGCCCACGATCTGGGAAAGCGCATTTGGTACAAACACGCTACTGCGGCTGGCGGTTGCTTTTGTCGGAGGAATTCTGATGGGATTAGGTTCGCGATGGGCCGGCGGATGCACCAGCGGTCACGGAATCAGCGGTACGCTTCAATTGACAGTAAGCAGCTGGATCGCTGCGATCAGTTTCTTCATCGGCGGTATCATCACCGCGATGTTCATTTTTCAGATTATTGCCTGATCAGGAGGAATCGATATGTTGACGAAATTACATGAAAATAAAAGAGCGCAATTGCTGCTTGGATTGATCACAGGCATCGCGTTCGGCATACTGCTGCAAAAAGGGGGCGCTACAGATTATAATGTCATTCTCGGGCAATTGCTGCTGACCGACTTCACGGTATTGAAGATCATGCTGTCAGCCGTTGTCACGGGAATGTTCGGGATATATATCATGAGGAGCCTCGGCTGGGTGCAGCTCAAACCAAAACCCGGAGCTGCCGGAACGTCTCTCATCGGGGGGTTGATATTCGGCGCCGGCTTCGCGACGCTGGGCTACTGTCCGGGGACTATTGCCGGCGCCATCGGTAACGGATATCTCGACGCGCTGGTCGGCGGACTCATCGGCATCCTGGTCGGAGCCGCAATATTCGCGAACGCATACCCGAGACTGAATAAATCAATTCTCAAATGGGGCGATTTCGGAGAGATCACACTGCCTCAGCTGCTGAAAGTGAATCCCTGGGTGATTATACTACCGCTGGCAGTCGCGATTATTGCGTTTCTGATGTGGCTGGAATCGGCGGGATTGTAAATCGCAATGCTACATGATCGAAAGCGATTCCATCGCTTGGAGCGATGGAATCGCTCATGACACCAATTAGAAAAGTACATACCAACAAAAATAGTACAAATTTCATCCAGCACTGTTCATCTCTCCGCGAACACTCTAATTCATTGAATTCTATATCAGGATATCCTGAAAAACCGGGGCACTTTGCGGCAGTAGGCGCGGTATGCGTTGCCATAAGTCTTCAGCAAAAATTCCTCTTCGACATTGATCATGAAACTGATCATGATGGCGAAAATCACAAGCCATCCGAAGGCATACACGGACGGATAGAAGAGAAAGACGGCAATGAGCATTAATGCATATCCGATCACCTGCGGATTCCTCGAATAGAGATAGAGTCCGCTTTTCTTCAGTCTCTTTCTGTCCTGCCCCATGGTGCGGCCTATGCCCAGTCCGGTCATGGCAATGATCACGATGATCAGTCCCGTATACAACAGAATTTTGGAAACGATGTTTAGCACAGGCTCTTCAGGGAAAACGGGCAGTCTCGGCCAGGTCACGGGTATATATACATAGATGAAATTTGCATGCAGCGCGAAAACGACGAATTCGAGCATATACGATAAAAACGATAGTCTACCTTTCTCGAGATAGTCCTTCCTGACAATCCGCTGAAAGACGATGTAAGACAATAGGATGAGCGCAAGCGCGGCGGACAGATAGATGATCAGCATAGCCAGCCTCCATGGCTTATGAATAGCGATATGAGCGAATAAATATACAAAAATATGCCATATTTGTCAAGTAAAAACATTTTTCAATCATACAAACAGCTCATAACGCTTATTTTGCTTGACTTTCACATTTTTCTTCACTATATTCAAAATATTGACATATATTCGACATTGAAACGATCACATACAAAAAAAGAGAGCGAAATATGAAAAAAAGAATTTTATTGACCGGCGCAACAGGCTACATCGGTGGCAGATTGCTGCGCAAGTTGAAAGAGGAAGACTATTATGTGCGTTGCATGACGCGCAGACCGCAGGCGCTTGACCATCAGCTGGATGATCGGACGACTGTCGTATATGGAGACCCGCTCAAACGCGACTCACTGGAAAACGGGAACGTATTCAAGGATATCGACGTCGCTTTCTATTTCGTCCATTCACTAGGCTCCAAGGAGAGCTTCCTAACCCAGGATCGCATTGCCGCGCAGAATTTCAGTGAAGTGGCCAGGGCCAACGGCGTTCAACGTATTGTCTATCTCGGCGGGCTTGCCAATCCGGACACAGAGCTATCCGATCATCTGAAAAGCCGGCTCGAGGTCGGGGATTTTCTGAGAAGCTCCGGAATTCAGGTCATCGATTTCCGCGCATCCATCATCCTCGGATCCGGGAGTCTCTCCTTCGAAATGATCCGGGCACTGGTGGAAAGACTGCCAGTCATGATCATTCCGGCCTGGGTGCGCATGAAGGCGCAGCCAATCGCCATCGAGGACGTGATGTCCTTCCTCATGGCTGCCATCGATCTGAAATCAGAGAAGAATGAGGTCTTTGAGATCGGCGGCGCCAACAAGATGTCATATCAGGGAATTATGAGGGAATACGCACGCCAGCGCGGATTGAAACGGCTCATGATCCCGGTCCCCGTACTCACACCCTGGCTGTCGAGCCTCTGGCTTGGACTCGTAACGCCTTTGTACGCCAGGATCGGCAAGAAGCTGGTGGACAGCATCAAACATCCGACCGTCGTCCGGGATAAACGCGCGTTAGAGGTATTCGGCATTCAACCAAAATCGGTGAAACACGCCATCACCCAGGCGCTGTGCAATGAAGAGAAGGAATTCGCCGAGACAAAATGGTCGGACGCGCTTTCGGCAGCCGGCAACGCACCCAGGGACTGGGGCGGTGTACGCTTCGGCAATCGTATTATCGATGCCAGGGAAAGAAGAGTCAATGTACCACCATCAAAGGCATTCGAACCGATACGCAAGATCGGCGGCGATAGCGGATGGTACTATGCCAACTGGCTTTGGGATCTTCGCGGATTTTTCGATCTGCTCATCGGCGGTGTGGGTGTGCGCCGGGGACGAAGGGATCCTGAGCACGCGTATCTCGGTGATGCCATCGATTTCTGGAGAGTGCAGGCGTGTGAGCCGGACAAGCGCCTGAGGCTTCTGGCTGAAATGAAGCTGCCGGCACGGGCGTGGCTGACATTCGACGTGGAACCGGATGATGCAGGCGGATCCATCATTCACCAGACCGTTGAATACGATCCCATTGGTTTGTGGGGTATACTCTACTGGTATCTTGTTTACCCACTGCATGCATTTATTTTCCCGGGTATGATACGGAATATCGCCAAAGCAGCTGAAAAAATATAAATCAAAGGAGCGCGAAATGGAAGATCGCCCGAAACTGGGAATCAGCACCTGCCTGCTGGGTGAAAATGTCCGCTTCGACGGCGGACACAAGCTGGATCGCTATCTGACAAATATGGTTGGACAGTTCGTGGATTGGGTACCTGTCTGTCCTGAAGTAGAATGCGGCATGTCAATACCGCGGGAAGCGCTCAGGTTGGTGGGAACACCTGACAATCCACGCCTCGTCACCAGCCGCACCGGCGTCGACAAGACCGACCAGATGCTGCGCTGGGCAAAGAAGCGTCTCGATCAGCTGGAAACGGAAAATTTGTGCGGATACATATTCAAGAGCAAATCTCCCAGTTCCGGCATGCGTGATGTGAAGGTATACGACGTAAACAAGATGCCGAGCAATAAGGGTGTCGGGATATTTGCCCGTGCGTTCATGGATCGTTTTCCACTGATGCCGGTTGAGGATGAAGGCCGGCTGAACGATGCAAAATTGAGGGAAAATTTCATCGAGCGCATTTTCGTGTTCAAACGCTGGCAGAATTTTGTGTTGAATGACGGCTCGAAGAAGGGGCTTGTGGACTTTCACAGCGACCACAAACTGCTGTTCATGGCGCACAGCCCAAAGGCGCTGTCGGAACTGGGAAAACTGGTGGCACAGGTTAAGGCTATTTCACCGGTAGAACTTCACGAGAGGTATCTCTCCATCATGATGCCGGCGCTGAAGCTGAACGCCACGGTGAAAAAGAACGTGAATGTGCTCCAGCACATCATGGGCTATTTCAAGAAAGTGCTCTCAGCCGAGGAGAAGCAGGAATTGCTGGAAGTGATAGGCAACTATCATAAGGGATTGATCCCATTGATCGTTCCCATCACGCTGCTCAATCATTTCGTGCGCAAATTCAAGGAGCCTTATCTGGAAAGGCAGTACTATCTGAATCCGCACCCGGTTGAACTGATGCTCAGGAATCATGTATGATTTAATGAGATGAATATCGCCTGGAACGCCGTGAATCTCGCCATCGCTGGCTTCGGCCTGTACGGTGCTCTGATTCCTGATCAGGGGCTCACACCGTTCGAATCGATTCAACAGCAGAACAGCATTGAAAAGATACTTTTGTTCAATGCCGGGCTCACTGAAAGCAGGAGAAATACAATGAAAGTCTATATCATATTCATGATCACTACACTCTTCCTGGCAAACGTACTGTCAGGAAAAGACGAGGCCAGGATGAAGGACAATAACATTGGAGAAGTATTTCCGACACTGAAAGCCGAGACGCTGTCCGGCATCGACATTCTCTATCCGGATGACGTGAAGGGGAAAACGACGTTGATCCTCATGGCATTCAAGAGAGAGACGCAGCTGAAGATCGATTCATGGCTGAAACCATTCCTTGAAAGATTCGAAAAGAATACCAGCATACACTTCTTCGAGATTCCAATGCTGGCAAAGGGATGGAAATTGATGTCCCGCTTCATCGACGGCGGGATGCGAAGCGGCATACCGACCGAGAAACATGGTAACGTCAGCACGTTTTACGGTGACGTCGACAAATACTGCCGGCTCCTCTCGATCACGGACAAGTCAGACGGTTATGTCTTTCTCCTGGATGGTGACGGGATCATTCGATGGAGGTCCTCCGGATTTGCAACAGAAGGTAAACTCGAATCCCTTTACAGCAAGATTGAATCGCTGAAAACTGAGAAGAATGAATAGTAGGAACGATTTAAATTAGGATAACAACTGGATCACAACGGTATGGAACAGAGCATACAATATTTCAACAGTCTGGAGGCCGCGCGGATACTGAATGTGAATGTCTCCTCCATCAAACGATGGACGGACGAAGGCATCCTGGAATGCGTACGGACAGCCGGAGGACATCGAAAATTCACGATGCAGCATCTGGCGAATTACCTGAAGACGCACGAATCGAAAACGCAGAAGGCGAATCTCTTTCCCATTGAGACCGGAGAAGATCTGGAGATCAGCTCCAATATTTTGAAGGGGAATTATGAATTCCTGATCGATTACGTTGCCGAGCAATCCCGGCTCTGTAACCGGGATCGCGTACAGCGCGTGTTCAATGGACTCTATATGGGACAGCACCCGCTTCATGAGATCTACGACAGGCTGGTGACACCGATTCTGCAACGCAATGGCGACCTCTGGGCTCAGGGAGAGATCAGCATCACGGAGGAGCATTTTTCAACGCATACCATCCATGATTGTCTCATTCGTCTGCAAGGCACAATACAGATCCCCATGAAAAAGAGTGGCACCGCCTTCTGCCTCATCATGTCTCATGAACTTCATGAGATCGCCATCAAGATGGTCGACCATCTGCTCGAGCTGAAAGGCTATAAAATCCTGTTCAGCGGACAGATGACTCCATCTTTGAAGATCGAGAAAGTATTCGAAAATTATCGACCGGATCGCGTGTATATATCGAGCACCATCGTGACCGATATCAATCTCATTCAGGCGGAATTCGACAAGATCTGCTACATTTCACAGGCCAACAATGCCGGTGTCTATGTGGGAGGAAGAGGGTTCGATGAGATCGATCATTCGCATCCGGCAGTTGTGAATCGAATATACTCATTTGGTGATGTATGAAAAAATATATCCTGGAAACCGAAACGATACTGGACATGCCGCTCGATGAGGTTTTCCCGTTCTTTGCCGATGCTCATAATCTGAATCGCGTAACGCCGCCCTGGCTGAACTTTGAAATTATTTCAGACCGCGACATCGAAATGCAAGTCGGCACACAGGTTCAATACAGACTGAAATTGCACAGCATTCCGGTTCGCTGGCAATCAGAAATCACTGAATGGGATCCGCCTTACAAATTTACTGATACGCAGATTCAGGGACCCTACCGGCTGTGGATCCACGAGCACATATTTGCATCTGAAGCTGACAAAACAATTATGAGAGACCGTGTGACATACGCAGTACCGGGCCGGATATTCGCGCAGCTCATTCATTCTGTCTTTGTCAAACGGGATTTGGACCGCATTTTCTCATATCGTGAAGAGGTCTTCAAGCGTATTTTTTCAGCAGGCAACCGGCTGTAACAGGACTGCTTCGGCTGCATCCGGGATACAAATAGAAAAACTGGACAAAAGGTGGAAACTTTTTCCGTTGAATGGCATCTAATAATAAAACGCTCAAAAAGCTCATTATAAATCTATTAGAATAAATATGAACACTTTCAATATCAGGCAATCAGAAGGAAAATATTCATGAGATCAATGTTTTATATCGTCATTATCATTCTTATCTCTCTTCCTGCATACGCGCAGGAAAGTGGTACAATCTCAGGCGTGGTCCTGGACGCCGGTACAAAACAGCCTTTGATCGGCGTTAACGTCGTCCTGCTGGATACTCAGCGAGGCGCATCCACGGATCTTGAGGGCAACTATACGATTGGCAGTGTCCCGGTGGGCGCTTACAGGCTCAAGTTCATGTATATCGGATATAATAGCGTTCTCAAGACCGATATCATTGTCAAGACCGCCAATACCACATTCGTAAACGCGGAACTGACTGTCAATGTACTGGAAGCCGAAGAGATCACGGTGACTGCTGGTTATTTTGTGGAGGAACAGAAAATTCAGACCAGCACCATCGGACTGACCCGTGAAGAGATCCGTCGCTATCCCGGCGGGTTCGAGGATGTGGTGCGCACCGTCTCCACGCTGCCCGGCGTTGCGATCAATTCGTCCGGTGGCAGAAATGATCTACTCGTTCGGGGCGGCGGACCATCCGAGAATCTTTACATTATCAACAATATCGAGGTTCCGAACATCAACCATTTCGGCAATCAGGGCAACAGCAGCGGTTCACTGAGCTTTGTGAATCTCGACTTTGTCGAAGATGTCACTTTCTCCACCGGCGGCTTCAGCGCACAGTACGGCGACAAGATGTCGTCCGTGCTCTCTCTGAACATGCTCAGCAACCGGTCGGAACAGTTCGAGAGCAAACTGACCGTGTCGGCGACGCAGTACGGCGCTGATTTCGAGCTGCCGTTCACGGACAAAGGTAACGTGATCTTCTCGGCGAGGCGCAGTTATTTGGATCTGATTTTCCGGGCTGCAGGACTGCCTTTCGTTCCGGTATACACCGATTTCAATATCATTTCAAATTACGACATCTCTCCAAAGGACAAGCTCTTTTTCCTGGGATTGTCGGCCATCAACAATGTGGACAGGGATCAATCCACACTCGAGAACCGCGTGTCCAATGCCGCATTGCTGGACAACTCGCAATATCAGGGCATCAGTGGAATTAATTACAGGCGTCTGCTGAACAATGGGTATCTGGATGTAACCCTGGGTCTGAACCTTTTCCGCTATCGCTTCAATCAGCTGGATGAAAACGAGGACGAATACTTCAAGAGCGATGCGGATGAATGGGAATATACCTCAAAGGTGCTGCATTCATTGGTGGTGACTCGCTCCGTCGGCCTGAAAAGCGGTCTCTCCGCCAAGTTCATCAGAAATGACAATACCACAGTTTTCGCAGATACGATCTACGATCGCAGCGGCCGCCGCCTTCCGGCATCGGCCATAGGCGTCGATACTTTCAACGAAGTCAATACAAACGCACAGAAATACGCGGTATTTTCGGAAATGGACTGGCTGGTATCCAGTCGTCTGAATATCAATGCGGGCGTTCGCGCCGACTACTACGCGTTTCTGAACGACAAGCTGTACGTCTCGCCGCGTGCTTCCGCAAAGTTCAAGATCACTGAGGGGCACTCTCTACGCGCCAGCGGCGGCATCTATTATCAGTCACCTTCGTATGTCTGGGTACTCAACCCGGTCAACAAAGGACTCAAGGCGCTGCAGAATCGCATGGGCGTGCTGGGCTATGATTATCTTATCAGAGAAGACTGGCGAATGTCGATCGAGGCCTATTATAAAGATTATGTCAATCTCCCCGGGGGAACCATTCCGGGCGTCACAGACTACATCGTACTCACGAACACGGGAACCGGCTTTGGTGGACGCGAGGATGATTTTCAATCCTTTGGCTATTTCGATCTGAACTCAAATGCCACGGGCATCTCATACGGTGCGGAATTACTGCTTCAGAAGAAATTTTCAGATATCCCGCTATATGGCATCATGAGCCTCTCCTACGGCAAAACCGAAGTGACTGCGAACAATGGGTTGACTTATCCGGGACAGTATGACCAGCGTTTCATTTTCAACCTGTCAGGCGGCTACATCTTTAACGCAAAGTGGGAGATCGCTGGAAAATTCAGATATTTCACCGGCGTGCCTTTTACGACGATCTATCGCCCATCAGCAAATCCGGTGAATCCGGGCGAGATCCAAAATCTGCCAGAGGAGTACCTTGCGGACAGGACGTCAGCGGGTCACCACCTCGATATCCGTGTCGACAGATATTTCAACTTTTCGAACTGGACGCTGATCCTCTATCTTGACGTGCAGAATGTATATAACTTCAAGATCCCTCAGCGACCCAGATACGATTTCTGGGAGGACGAGATATCAGACAGCAGCGACATCGGCATATTGCCGTCGCTGGGTATCAGTTTTGAATTATAATTGATTGGAATCACTATGGAGCCTGTCAGGAATTATCTCATTGTTGGTGGCAGCTCGGGCATCGGTCTGGAGCTCACCAGGCGTATCGCGGATAGCGGACATCGGGTGGTGGTTGCTTCGCGAACTTCGAATAATCTGCCAAAGGCTGACAATGTCAGTCATATTCAACTCGATGTGTTGTGCAACGAAATACCACGTGACGCGCTCCCGGAAAGGCTGAATGGACTGGCCTACTGTCCGGGCTCGATCACGCTTCGACCGTTCAGGCAGTTGAAAGAGGAGGATTTCATCGCCGATGTCAGCATCAATCTGCTCGGCGCGGTGAGGACGATTCAGTGCACTTTGACACAACTGCGCAAGGCTGACAAACCGGCCTCCATCGTCCTGTTCAGCACAGTAGCTGTTCAGACCGGCATGAAGTACCATGCATCGATTGCCAGCGCCAAGGGAGCGGTGGAAGGATTGACGCGTTCACTGGCCGCCGAGTTCGCGCCGCATATCCGCATCAATTGTATCGCGCCCTCGCTCACCGATACGCCGTTGGCGGAACGCCTGCTCTCATCCGAAGAAAAGAGGAAAGCGTCTGCCGACCGGCATCCGATGAAACGCGTCGGCGCGCCCGAAGATATCGCCCGGGTGGCGTGGTATCTGTTGAGCGATGATTCGCAATGGACCACAGGACAGATCTTTCATGTGGACGGCGGCATGTCGTCGCTGAAGCAGTTCTGATAATATATTACGACGGTATATACTCGGGAGGGAGTGATGAAATCGACACCATTCAATCCGGACACAGATCTGGCGCCCATGCCTTTTTCGAAGGATATATGTGCAAGCGCCGCACGGATGCAAGAGAAGGGATTGCCCTGGAGACCGCATGCGGGCTGCTTTGTGTGGGACAGAGATGGCATCATCGAGGTGCCCTCCCCCTTTCTGAACCGGATCTATTTCATCCTGAATCTGGGACATTTTTTGAAACGTATCGGTTCCATGGAGGAGATGGAGAGAAAGCTGGTCTGGCTGCCGACATGGCATCAGGCCTTGCAGATCTGTAACAATTTGAACATATCTGAGGATACGGTGGAGTCGGTGGTTAGAAGTCTTTCAGCCAACGATCCTGAAGGCGGCTTGCGCCGGCTTTATGAACTGATCTCAGAACATATTGTAAGAACACAGGAGTGACTTTAAAATGATGTACATGATCATATTTAATATTCTTTTCGGCATCCTCGCCGGTTCTGTGATCAAGTCGGAGTCTGAGAGCGATGTGATGAAAAAATATAAGTGGAAAAAGCGTCCGATTCTGATCTTCGCGCCGAGTCAGGAGGATTCAGCATATCAGGCGTTGAAGAAGGATATATCGAAACTTGAAGCAGAGATTATCGACCGCGACATTGTGGTCCTGCATCTTTTCGAAGATGGCAGCGGATGGGCAGCAAATGCCAAACTGGATTCATCTATGGTCGGAGAGCTTCGGGATAAATACGACATCAGTAACAACGACATCACCGTCATCTTGATCGGCAAGGACGGCGGAGAGAAGATTCGGCAGCAGGGCACTTTCGATTTGGAGGAGATCTTCAGACGAATCGACGCCATGCCCATGCGACGGTCGGAGATGAGAAATCGCTCAGAGAATAAAAATGAGTAGAGGACGTATGATGAAGATTCGCATCATCGCCATATTGATGATATCCGCACTGACGATCGCCTCCTGCACGACAGTGGAACTGACCGAGAGGGATGCGTTCGATATCAAACGGACGATCAGACCCGATTATTTTCAGAATACACCATACAGCATCGAGGAAGTCTTATTTGACGCTGATGACAGTCTCAGACTGAACGGCTGGCATATGACGCGCGATGGTTCCCGGGGGACAGTGCTGTACTTCGGCGGCAACGGTTTCGTGATGGTATCGTCGTATCACATCATCAAAGCGTTTCTCGATCAGAATGTGGATCTGTTTGTCTTTGATTATCGCGGGTACGGAGAGAATCCCGGCGCACCAACCGTCTCCGGACTGAAAGAGGACGGGCTTGCCGCCTATGACTATCTGATCAACGAGAAGCGTGTGGATCCGGAAGAGCTGGTCATTCACGGGCACTCGCTCGGCACTTTCGTGGCCGCGTATGTCGCCACCCAGAGAGAAGCATCGGGATTGGTGCTGGAATGTCCCATTACCGATGCCCAAGACTGGACCGGCCGGCTTGTCCCCTGGTTTTTGAAGCCGTTCATCAACTTCGATATCGATCCGGCGCTCAAAGAAAACAGCAATCTTGTTCGCGTATCCAGTGTCGATATCCCGCTGCTCGTCTTTGCAGGTGGACAGGATAAGGTGACACCGCCGGGAATGGCCGAAACGATATATGAAACAGCTGGTTCGGCATCGAAGCGGATCGTCGTGATTGAGGATGGCGGACACAACGACCTGCCGAACCGGAAAGAGTATGCTGACGCCTTGAACGCGTTTTACGATATGCTGGACGGATTCACCAGATGAGCGGGTCTTTGGGATTCCAGGATATACCGAAAATTTCACAGAGCTCTTACACCGGACGAGAAGGAAGAGTTACAATATGAGATCTTGAAGATGTGGTCCATCTCCCAGATGGGCGAGATCCTTACACATGAAGCGATTCCATCGCTGGGAGCGATGGAATCGCTCTCGGTCTATCATCGTTTTCAATTTCACGCACCATCCCGTCATCCCCTCCAATTTTTTCACGTCAACAGCCGGACGTTTTGCACATCAGACCTTCTTCATGAACAACCGCACTTCTCCCCTCTCCATATTCAGTTCGTGCGTGCGGCTGGCATCGCCGCCCTGCACCAGCGCCAGCGCTTTATGCAGCGTCAGCGTGCGCTCTCCCGTCGTTGTGGCGACCAGCATCGCCGCGTCCTCCGTCGCCCGCACGATATCGGATTCCGTGCTCCACAATCTGACATTCGCCCGCTTCGCCAGCCAGCGCAGCAGCAATGCCGGAAGCGGCGCCGTGCCCGTATACACGGAGTAGTAGCCGTTCATCTGCCTGCCAGCGAACGCGGGTTCGCCCGAATCCTCCCACACGCCCCAGACCTCTGCGTCCCCTTCCAGCGGACTGAAACGCGGCCAATGCTCGCTGTCCACGCCGTATCTGAAATCCAACGGAAACTGCGCGTCTTCGATCACCGGTTTGATCATCATAGTACCCGGCTCCTTCATCATTTTGAAGCGGAAACCAGTCAGTCTTTCCATACGCGACAGATCCAGTTCCTCAGCGGAGATGAGACCGGGCGCGTAATACCAAACCACTGTCGCTCCTGAATTCTCGAGCATCGTCATGATCCGTTCCGCGTCTCCGTCGTCCAGCATGAACACGTTCACCATGAAAATCAGCTTATAACGATCCGCGTCCTCCGGCTGCATATCATCGTGATAGAGAAAATCCATGGGTGCGCCGAGCCTGTGGAAGGCGCGCGCCTGCGCGTTCAGGAACCAGTGATTGAAAAAATCCGATGCGCCGATGGCGAAGCCTTTCCAGGGCCAGCGATGCTTCCAGTGTTCGGTGGCGGCGAAAACGCCATCATCACAGATCGCCGCGATGTCGGCGACGGGAGATATATCGAGATCCGTGCGTCTCTTCCCAAGCTGGACGAAGCTGTTGATCTCGCGAATCACGTCATCGTCCGCGTACCAGCCCTGCTCAGCCTGATTCAGGGGACCAAAATCGTAGAGCCACCCGCCGACGCCACTGGCGAAGACCTGACCCAGATCGCGTTGAATGATTCGCAGTGACCCCTCTTTCGTATCACTCCCCTCGCCGCCGTGTCCGCCGATGACCTGATGCGGATTCTTGTCGAGATTGGTGCTGGGATCCATCTCCGAGAAATAGAGCTTTCCGTGACGTCGCAGCGACTCGATGAGCATGCGGTAGCCGCCGTCGCCCGCCACGCCGCGCGCGTTGCCCAGGATGTTGCCCGCACCATCGGCAGTGGTGACACGAACTCCCTGTTCATTGCGCACGTTACCCGGCATATAGCTGTAGGGTCCGGCAATGTAATCGATATGAGGACTCTCCAGGAATTTTCGCATCGCCAGATAACCGCCCTCCTGAATACGCACCTGTTCGAGAAGATACCCGTAAAACACACCAGCCATCGCTCTGCCCCGCGTCGCCTCCTTGATCGTCCGGCACATCAGCAGCGCCGTATCGGCAATAGTGCTGTGGTATATGCTGTAAAAATCGATCACGTCACGCTCCTTCGCCGGATCGCGCAGGAGTCCGAATGTCGCGTTCAACCTGGCATCGACGCCGGGAATGTGTCCGCACGCGCGGCGCATGGGAGCGCTGTAATCCGGGAGGAAATCCGGACCAAAAGTATTCCACTCTCCGGTGCGGCCTGTTGTGGGCATATAACCGATCACCCGGCTGCGCAGCGGGGAGTTCTCGATATGGAGCATGAACGCGCGGAGCATTGCCGAGGTATCTTTCCTCCACTTTTCCGACGCGTAGGAGGCTTCCCACAGTTCTTCACCGGCGCGATAATAGAAACCGCCCTCGGAAATGGCAAGATTCTTCCGCTCGATGATGTTATATTGATCTTCCGGCGTATCCAGTCCGTACTTCAGCATCTCCTCCGGGTGGGATTTCTTCCACCATATCGGCGTATTCAGTTGAACCCGCGGCATGAACAATGCATTGGGATTCAACTCCAGCAGGTGACCAAGAAACACATCGAATACCGACCAGTCGTATTCACCGGGCCCCTGCCAGCAGGAATAGGTACCCAGGATCGGATGATAGATATTCAGCCCGGCTTTTCGGTAATTATCGATCGTCGGATACAAGTGGGTGCTCAGCGCGAAAAAGGGGTATATCTCCTCACCGTTCAAATACAATCTCGGTCCGCCCCGTTCCGATCGAACCACGGCACGGACGGGTTGCTCTCCCTCCAGCACGGCGATCCGCCGCAGCGCCTTTTCCTGGTCAACATCCAGATTGCCTGCGACGAAAGATTCGAAAACGTCGTAAGGCACTACCATCATGGCTGCCATGGAGCTGCTCACATTCTTCAGAAAATCGCGTCGTTTCATCATACATCTCCCTAAGATTTTTTAATAAACATATCCACCTGTCCGAATGTCATGTCCATCACATGTCTCTTTTTCATGCCGCCGCTGTTGCCATGCTGTGCCAGGGCGTGCGGAAACTGGAGCGTCCTCTCGCCCGGACTGGTGGCGACGACAACGGCGCAGTCCCTGCCGGCGAACACGATGTCCGGCTCGCTGCTCCACAGCGGTACACCGGCCCCATCAGCCAGCCAGCGCAGTATGTTAACCGGCAGCGGCGCTGTTCCGGCATAGACCGATGTCCAGCCGTTCATCCGCTTCCTCACAAACGCCGCGCCGCCTGTATCCTCCCATCGTCCCAGGACTTCCACGTCGCTGTCCAGGACAGTGAATCTGGGGAACAGATCACGCTGCATGCCGAAACCTCTTTCGACCTCAGTACCGTCAATGAGAGAATAGATTATAAAGGAGCGTGGATTGTCATGGCGCTCGTAGTCGAATCCGGTCAATGCGGACATCCTCTCCGCTTCGAAGCGTTCTTCCCCGATGAATCCCGGCGCGTAGAACCAGACCACAGTCGCGTCGCTCTCTTTCAACCGGCACGACAAGGCATCCACCTCGCTGTCGTTCAGGTAGAAGTTATTCACCATGAAGATCAGATCGTACCTGCTGAAATCCTCTGGCGTGAGATCGAACCGGTAGATGAAGTCCACCGGCGCGCCGATGCGATGGAAGGCGCGCGCCTGCGAGTTGAGAAACGCGTATGTAATGGTGTCGAAAAATTTGCTGCCCGTGAACCAGTCTGCGTTCTTCCAGTGCTGGGTGGCAAAGGCAGTCTTGGCATCGTAGACCGCAGCGATCCTGGATACCGGCGTCAGATCCAGATCTTTCCTCAACAGGCCCAGCTCGTTGAAACCGCGGATATGATCGATGATGGGCGCGGCGTCGTACCAGCCAGTGGTATGCCTCGGGCCGTGGTCTGTCATCCAGCCGCCGCTTCCGGTGACGAACATCTTGCCCAGATCGCGGCTGAGTATCTTCATGGTGCCATCCTTCGACTGGCTGCCGGAGCCGCCGTTATGAAAGGCTTTCTTCTCGAGATATGTGCTGGGATCGATCTCCACGATGTGCAGTTTTCCGTGCCGCCGGATGGATTCGAGCAGCGGCCGGTATCCGCCGTCGCCTGCCACGCCGCGCGCGCGTCCCAGAAGATTGCCCGCGCCGTCCAGAACATCATTCTCCCAGTATCTGCTACCCTCGACGTTCGTCAACTGATACGTATAGGGACCGGCAATGAAATCGATATGCGGCGAATCGAGTATCTTCTCCGGCGCGAGGTGGCCGCCCTCCTGCATCCAGATGTTCTCGAGCTGATAATCGTAAAAGACACCGCAGACCAGATCCCGTTCCACCGCTTTTACGATGCGGCAGAAATAGATGATCGTCTCGGCGCAGACATTGTGAAAACGCTGATAATAGTCGATGACGCGCTTCTCCTGCTGCGGATCCCGGAGCAGTCCGAAGGATGTATTCAGTCTTTCATCCGCATCCGGACAGTAGCCGACGCGCTCCTGCATCGGCCCACTGTTGTCCGGCAGATAGTGCGATCCGAAATAGTGCCATTCGCCCAGTGTGGTGCCGTTGCCGATCTGATAGCCAAATATGCGCCGGTTGAGCAGCGAATGTTCAACATGCTCCAGTAAGGCTGCGAGCGCATTTCCCGTATTTCGGCGCCATTTTTCCGAGGCGAAACTGGCCTGGACCGGCGAGCCCCAGCCGGCGATGATGCCGCCCTCACCATGTATCGGATGTTTGTATTCGACCTCCTCCGGCGGATGAGCGTACGCCACCAGTTCGTCAGGGTGCTGCTGCTTCCACCACTCCGGCGCCGGCAGCAGAATGCGCGGAAGAAAGAGCGCTTCCGGATTCTTAGCCAGAATGCTGTAGAGAAAATCATCGAATCGCGACCAGTCGTATTGTCCCGGCCCGGTCCAGGCATCGCTCAGTTGATAGTACGGATTGATCAGATCGATGCCCGCCTTTTTGAATCCCGGCGTGTACTTCGGCAGCTCCCAGCTCCACGCCAGCAGCGGATATCTGATTTCATTATTGATGAACAGACGCGGACAGCCCATAACGGTTTCAATTTTGGCGGTGACAGGAGGTTCAGCCAATAACATGGCATCTAATTCTGAAGCAGGGTTGCTCCGTTCGGAAAATAGACGGTATCTGAATGCGGCAGTAGATGGTATCGCGATTCCGATATGACTCAACGTGCGTAAAAAGTCGCGTCGTTTCACCTCTCTGTCCTTTCAATTTATCGAATTAAGAGTTACAGTCTGTCACTAACCGCCTGAAATCTAATAAAAATCAGTGGACTTGTCAAGGAAAAAGAGAGTGAGAACTGGTGAATGATCATATGGTATTGTCAGAATCAGCATACAGACAGAGCACCACGACGCGTCATTGACATATCAATGATCCATACATTTTTCCCGCAAGGTGCTCGATACATCAATCGAACCACAAATTCAACGCAACAACACCATCTTCCTGGTGACCGTGCGGGAGCTTGTTTTGAGTTGATAGAAGTAGACGCCTCCCGGCATCATTTTCGCCTGCCATGTGACGACATGTGTACCGGCGTTGTAAACGTCGTCTACAAGATGCTCCACGCGCTGTCCCAGAGTATTAAATATCGTCAGCCTTACCCTTTGCCTCGCGGGAAGCGAAAACAAAATCGTTGTCGCCGGATTAAAGGGATTGGGGTAATTCTGGCGCAATGCATATTCTAAAGGAAAGACAGGCTGGTTCTTCCCGACAGATGATGTGGTGACATTTGATTCCCCCCTGGTCGGTTCATCAAAGAATTCCCAGATGCTGAAGCCATCCGGATTACGCCCCTCACTCATCTCGGGTTGCTGCAGACCGAAATCATAGAAATCCAGGCCGGTAACACTGTCGGCCGCGGTTATCAGGAGCACATCGCTGCC
>JAZBPW010000078.1:0-11981 GCA_036351795.1 Candidatus Zhuqueibacterota bacterium
AATTAAAAAAGCATAAACATCTGGTCCGTTGATGACCTCAGAAGTCTTCACCGCCGCCGCTAACAGGGCGGGGGTTCCGCGGTTGATCGATATTTTCTGACCTTTTATCACCAGTTGATTATTCGAAATCATTGCCCGGCCATGTATTAACGGGAAATCCTTTTCTGGCACAGTTCCTATTGCTGCAAGCATTCTTTCCTCAACTCCTGATAGGCAAGTTCAAGCGCATATCCGCACAACGTATGCCCCAAATCCCTTGGCCGTGGCGCTTCTGACATTTTTTTACCCACTAATTGATTCGCCAGAAAGGGTACATCCGGACATCCGCCGCCGGATACATTCACTATTTCCAGCGTATTTACATCGATTGTCATTTTCATGTTGGCGGCTCTCACCATCAAGTAATCGCCAAAGTCCTTTTTATAAAACAAATCCACAGGCGATAGCAATGGAGATGAAACCGGCGTGATTTGTAACGGCTCAATGCCAACGTCAGCAAGGCGTCGCAGCACGTTTAGCTCCTCCATCAATGGAAATTCAATCACCAGATCGCATCCGGTTTGAATTTCCGGTGGAGGTCCCATTACCCGAACAGTGAATCCTGATTTATTCAGCACCTGTTCAGCCTGAATCACCTCACTGGTATGTTCAAAAACAAGGATGCCGCTATCAACTTTGGATTGTTTACTCTTTGGGGGTAGTATTTTCCCAAGCAGTTTGAACATTTTATTTATCTTTCTGAATTAAAATACGATATCCATCGCCATCCGGAGATACGTCGCTTATTGTGCAGCCCTGACTGGTCGCTGCGCGTGTCACGTTTTCTTTTGATGTGTCCGTATCCACCAGCACGATTATTTCAGGATCGGTTCCTGTTTTAATTTCATTTATTGTTAAAATTACAGGCTGTGGGCAGGAAAGCCCTCGTGCATCGACTGTTGTCGCCATAATTTATCTCCTTATGCGTTTTTCTTTGTCATCATAAGTCCAACAAATAAACAAAATAAAAATCCGACAATGAGCGCGGCGGGTCCATAGGTTCCCAATCCTTTTGGAGAACTTGCCAGACTGAAATTATGGGCGAATCCAGCGCCAACGATCATTCCCAATACAAAAATAGCGGCGTCGCCATCCCCTTCACCGGATAAAAAGAGCTGTCGACCAGGACATCCGCCCGCCAGAGCAAAACTCAATCCGGAAAGCGCCATCCCGGCGAAATTCCAGACATGAAGATTATGGGCGACTGGCTGACTATCAAATCCAATATTAAATTGTTTTAGCATTAAATTCGTGATGAAAGCCAGGAATAGAAGAGTTATAAAACCGCTGAATAAATGGAGTTGTTTGAATAAAATTAAATCCCGCAACGCCCCCATTGTACAGAAACGACTGCGTTGAGCCAGAAATCCAATCGCTAATCCTGCAATGAGCGAGATGATTATGGGTGCATGCATACTGCCCGGACCGCCGGTGCTATAATTGAGTACACCGCTTTTTGCCTGGCCCTGACTTTGGGGGAAGATCAGCATTAAAGCAAGGAATCCTGCCATCATCAACGGCAGCATCCAACCAGCGACAGGATTTGCAGCATGCGTTCTGCCAAGATTGTATCCCTTTTTCAGAAACAGCGTTCCAATCCATATTCCAAACGCCAGTCCTGCTAAACCCATAATTGCATTTAAATCGCCACCGGCAAGTCGCAGCAATGCGCGCCAGGGACATCCTAGAAAGATTAAAGCACCAATCATTGCAAAAACACCGAGAAAAAATCGTATGATTGGCGTGGAGCCAACTCGTGGCTTGAATTCTTTAAAGAGATAGGAAGCTATCAATGCGCCCAATACAAAACCGATAATTTCAGGTCGAATATATTGTACAACTTTAGCCTGATGAAAACCAATAGCTCCCGCAATATCGCGCTCAAAACAAGCGACGCAAATTCCCATATTCCCCGGATTTCCCAGCTTCTGTAATACAGGCGCCAGAATACCGATGAACGCCCCGACAGAAATGATGCCCCAGCGTGTGGCAAAAATATTTTTTTTCTGCATGAATTAGCTACTCCTTTATCACTCAACAAATTTATTTGTCGTGGACGCGTGAACGTCCACGACATTCATTAAGATGTGAATAATTCTTTACCCGTTAAACGGACACGATATATCACTAACATGATAAACATGCCGTTTACCGCAAAAAGGACAGGGCTCTTCAATCGCAACTTTTGCATCCAGCGTTTTATTGCCATCAGCATCCGTTTTGATTCCATTATTTTCCACAATCCTGAAGTTGGCGCAGCCAAACGCAACGCCTTTTTCAGGACACACAAAAATCAAATTTGAAGATCCCTTTCCCTTTTTACCTGTCGTAATGGTCGTTACCCCAACTGTTCTATAAACGCCTCTACCCGTGTTTTTATTTGTCCCACATCTTCCATGCTATAATCAGTCTCCAGGCGTAAAATAGGAATGTTTTTATGTTCCAGCGCTTTTTCCACTGGATATGACTCCATGATATAAGGCTGGCAGAATTGCAATCCGTAATGAATAATGCCGTCGGCATTGTAAGCCTTCACCATCTCTTCAATATGCTCAAGCCGATCCGGATTTGGTGTAAAGATCGCGCAGTCCACTTTAAAATAGCGGTCGATAATTGCTTCCATGAGTTGATCAACAGATTCGCCGCTATCGTCTACTATATTGCGCGTTCCACGTTCGCCAACGCACGATTCTTCACCAACGATAACAGCGCCAGAAGTCTCCACGATCCACGGCAGCTTCCAGTTCGGCACAGCCATTGGGCAACCGGAAACAAGTATTCGCGGCGCGTTATCAGGGAACACGCCCTGTTTTTGCTCAATTCTTTTTTCAAGTTCATCGCATATTTTGTTCACGGAATCAGTAAATCGTTGGGGATTGTCATAGAAGAAAACCTGGTTAGCGAGTAATGCGTCTAATCCGGAGATTGGGGCCGGACTTGCTTTTCGTAGTGTGGAAAGTCTATGGATGGCTTTGCGCTTTTCATTGACAGTTCTAATGCCCGCCTTTAATGTATCAACGGTCACTTTTTTGCCTGTTAATTGTTCAGCAGCGTCTTTAAATCGATAAAATTCTGCTTTTAAAAGCGCCCGTCCCTGATCTGATTTAACCTGTGGCAAATCCATTACATAAAGATTGTCGACCAGTTGGTTCAACGTTTCATAAGCTTTTTTCTTGCCGTCGCATGTGTTCTCACCGACGACCATATCGGCGCTCTCCAGATATGGACAGACCTTGCCCAATTTAAAGCCAAATGATGATTTTATTAATGAGCATGTATTTCGGGGCAGCAATTGTTCGACGTCTTCAACAGCAAAATCAGCGCCTGAACAAAGCCCGATAAGCGTGGCGTTGGCGGCAAGTACAATTTCTTCAGGAACGAAAACACAGTATGAACCAATTATTTTTCGACCCTGTTCTTTTTCATCGAGTAATTCTTTGATCCGCAATCCATGGACTTCGCTCATGACAAAATCAAAGTACTGAATTCCTTCAGGTCGATTTTTCTGAGCCAGAAAAATATCGCTATAACCTTTTCCAAGAACCTCGAGCAATGCATCATGAGCATCCAAATCCAGTCCTAAATCGGACCACATTTGATGATAATCGTGGGACATGTTAATCCTCCTTGCAGATTTATTCGCATCCGTTCCAATGCGTATAAACCGCTAAGCAAGCAGAATTAACGCGGAAACGTTACGAAGTATTAGTAATGATTGAGAATCGGACCGATTCTCTGGATTTAAATCAATTTCATGTGAATAATAAATAACGTAATTTCATAACACTTCCCTTGTTTTTAGTGTATTGTTTTTCAATTTAATGAGATCGCTTAACCTAAGATCACCATACCTTGAATGAGCTGGTTCTCACTCAGAGCGTTTCAGATTATCATATAGCAGCTAAGGCCATTTTTATGTGCAGAAAAATTGATATCCTAATATTCTCCGTGCGTAACGTCTTTCATTTGTTCTTCACATAAATTAACTTAAATCGTCCCCTTGAGCTTTCACGTTGTTCAATTTCAAATTTTTTGGTTGACTTAATCAAAGGAGTCAATTTCTGGAAGCCATAGTTTCTGGAATCAAAATTCGGTTGTTTCTTCTGTAGAAGATTCCCAACATCTCCCAGATATGCCCACCCGTCATCATCTGCCAAATCGGATATCGTTGATGAAATCAGTTTAATCACTTTTGGAGTTATTTTATCGATATTTGATTTTCGTGATGATTTGCTCCTGGTGATTTCCGATTCACTTTCATCCGATTTGTATTTAAGAATTTCAATATAAATGAATTTATCACAGGCAACGATAAATGGTTCTGGTGTTTTTTTCTCACCAATTCCAAATACCTGCATTCCGGCTTCCCGAAGCCTTGTTGCCAAACGGGTGAAATCACTGTCGCTGGAAACCAGGCAGAAACCATTGACTTTTTCTGAATATAGAATATCCATGGCATCAATGATCATTGCTGAATCGGTCGCATTTTTCCCTGTTGTATATCCATATTGCTGAACTGGTGTGATTGCATTTTCCAGGAGGATATTCTTCCATTTTGATAGATTGGGCTGTGTCCAGTCGCCATAAATTCTTTTTATTGTCGGATTACCATACTTGGCGATTTCTTCCATCATCTCTTTCAAATAAGCAGAAGGTATGTTATCACCATCTATCAATACTGCGAGTTTTAAATCCATAACCGTTCCCTGCCATTTTGCTAGATATGCTATACTTGCTGATTTATTTCAACTATTTTTGAAAAAGATTCATTGAAGAAAAAGAATAATCGTTTTAATTTTCTCACGTTCTAAAATTGAGCTAAAGAGCGTAGTATTCATTTACTATGCTTTTTAAGTGATATGCAACCTAATGTATAAAAATTATTTTAAAAAGTCAACTTTTATTGACTTGGTTTTTTGTAGCTTTGTTTGAAAAGGATAAATTCCTAAAAAATCAATACACCTATTTAGCCGGAATTATTCACATGCCTTACATTCATAAGGCGGGTAGAACGTGTTTCCATGTTTTGTCATTGTGCGTCAATTTCAACATAGCTAGGTAAGTAATTGGAATTCAGCGCGAATCCGATTGCATCGGGTCCAGCAAAAATTCTATGACTTTCGTATTTACCAGTTCCGATTGAACGACTGTCAGGTCATGACCGGCATTGGGAATGATCTCCGTTTTGATCTGCGGTGCGACTAAATTCAATCTGGCAATCGCATCTCCAGCCGAATAGATGACTTCATTTTCACCGACCAGAAAGAGAGTGGGAATGCTTATACTCTCTAATTCATGATCACTCAGCACTGTCGGGTGAATTGGCATTTTGAATTTGAACGACTTTATTGCCAATATGGCATCATTCATGAGATCGTCTATTGCTGTCTGACTGGCTGCATCATCCTTTGCTGCTAAATCCTTGAATGCCCATTCCACCATGACTTTTCTCATGATGAACTTATTGGGGATCGCTGATAATATTCCGCGCCATGCCCATTCACCCGGTAATTGAATGATTGTCGCAGCAGGTGCTATCAGAACTGCTTTATGAAGTCGCTCCGGTGCGTGAAGCACATATTGACTGCTTATCCACCCGCCATAAGATAATCCCATGAGATTGATGTTATTCTCAAGGGCAAGCGTGTCAAACAGCTCATCCAGCCAAAGCATCAGGTCGTTCGGCGTTTCAAAAGGCCGCGTATTTCTGCTTCGACCAAAGTCATAGATATTGTCGATCGCATAGATCTTGAAACGATCTGCCAGCATTTCGACATTTTGTGTCCAAAGCAGCGATGTCGCACCGGCGGAAGGTATAAGGACCAATGGGGGTGCATCATCAAATCCGCTGATACGGACGAATGTCTCTCCCTGAGAGGTTTGTATCATTTGATCTTCATAAGCAACCGGCCATTTCTGTGATCTCTTTTCATAGTGGTCCAGATATTTCTCTTTGGCTTCAACTGATTTGAAAGGGTAATGTGGCGATGTCTGGATTGCATCCTGCCCCGAGAACAATGAAAAGTATACCCATATGCAAAATGCGAGCAGCAGGACGACTATCGTTCCACATCCGGCAAGAAAGAGTCTTGTAACAGATCGTTTCTTTGACTTAATTTTCTTCTTCGGTAACATTAATCTATCCTTATTTAAAAGCTTTCATATTTACTCTGCCACTTACCAGATCTAATAATATCTATTTCGCGGTATAGAACTGAAGCAGGATGTTCGGCAGGATCATCGCCTTGAAACTTTCATATTCACCCGGCAGTTTGCCGCGCGCGACAAGATCTTTGTCTCCTGTTTTCAGATCCAACATCACGATGATGGCAGAATGAGCAACGGAGATCTAGTCCGATGAATAAATTTGCTGAATC
This sequence comes from Candidatus Zhuqueibacterota bacterium, assembly GCA_036351795.1. GTDB lineage: Bacteria > Zhuqueibacterota > Zhuqueibacteria > Thermofontimicrobiales > Thiofontviventaceae > JAZBPW01. The sequence continues at coordinate 6,417 of JAZBPW010000078.1, forward strand.
TCATCCTTGCTCAATGCATACCGGAAAATATAGACCTCATCGATTGTTCCGTGAAAATAGCCGGAGCGTCTGCCAGATGGTTTCTTGCCGATCACAAGATCGTATCCGGTGTCCGGAATTGTAATATCCTGCGGCGCGAACGCGCCGTATTGCTCGCCGTTGATATACGACTTCAGATACTCGCCGTCCCATGTGAACGCCAGATGATGCCATTTTTCTGCGGCTGGCTTCCCGAAACTGACCCGGTTGAAGACAGGGGATGAGGACTTGTCCGTGATCACGCCGTAAATCACGGCGTCCTCGTCATGATAAAAAATCGCATAGCCGTCCGTGTCCCAGCCCGCCTTGGCGCCTTTCCCCAATAAGTGCCAGAATTTGTTGTGCGTCGTGTCGCCGTACGAGCTTATATATACCCAAAGGAGGATGGATCCGGTCTCATTCAGATTCAGACTGGCGGATGTGCCGGTAAAGATGAAATCTCCAGTTAAACCGTCGAAATGGTAGGCTGACATCATATTGCCATGTCTGTCCTGCGTGAGCTCAGCCCCATACACAATCCCGTGATTACCATTCCCGCTTTCATCACTGGCGTCGCCGCTGAAGGGATAATAGGCTGCAAGATCGCTATTGATGATCGTATCCTGCGCTGCCGTGAAGGTAATGCTGTCGATCTCTGCCAGGTCGAATGGATGCACATTGCCGTCTTTTGTGTGCAGGTTTAGATATGTTTGTGCTGATATACCGGTTATGTTAATTAAGATGAAGATGCAGAAGAGGGAAATGATGGATATCTTCATTTTCATGATACAGAACTCCAAATTTATATTGAATACATGGATGGTGTTGTCAGTTGATCAATACCATTTTCCGGATAAGTACTGCATTGCCGAATTCAACCATCACCACATAGAGACCGCTGCCCAGGATTACATGTGAACCGTTTTTCGCATTCCACATATATTTATAAGACCCGGCAGCCGCATGCTCCCTGTCGAGTTGATGAACACGCTGCCCGAGTAAATTGAATATCCGGATCCTGACCGTGCCGGCTTTTGGAATCGCATATTCGATGGTCGTCGTTGGATTGAAAGGATTCGGATAATTCTGGTACAATGCGAAAGTCTGCAGAAGATCGCCAGTCCCCGCAGCGATATCCGTATACGGACACACCTGAAAAGTCATTTTTCGAATGTCCTTTAAATCGAATGAATGCACTGTACCGTTTTTCATCTTGATATGCATTGTCAACGGCTGCGCAGGAAGGAGTCCGGACAGCATGCACATGAAAATGATACTGAACACAAATATTATCGCCATTTTCAACATCTACCGCCCCTTAATTACATTTGCAGGTGATGTACACTCTCACGCAGAGTGATTTTTCTCCGCTGTTGATGAATTTCTGGTACTGGGCATTGTCCGGGATCTCCAGCGTCCACTGGCCGTTCGCCGGGAGTCCACTATGTACATTGCTGTGCGTACGGGGCGCCAGATTCATGGCCGTGACTCCGTTGTGCGTCACATTGATAGTGACTCTCGACTTGTTGATGTTTTCCACCGACTGAACCACGACGCCGAATCCAAAGATTTTCGTGTTTCCGGTCCACGATCCCTGCATGCTGCCCGCCTGCGGATCCGTGTACGGAAAGCAGAGATCGTGATATGATCCGACTTCCACAACCTTCACCTCGCAGGTGCTGGTTACCACATCGCATCCCTTTTCGCCGATTGCGGTGAGTTCGATGGTGGAGGTCTTGTTCACCTGTATGAACGCCCCGCCGGACGGATTCTGATAGACGCCGGGGATGGTCGCATGTTTCTCAAAGAAATTGCCCTGGATCACTTTGTTGGTCTCTAGATTTTTAAGTTCCAGTGTCTTGCTGGATGGATCGCAGGGCTGCGGACCCTTATCCGTATGTTTTTGATATGAGATCTTGTAGAAGAGACGTGCGCCTGAATCCGGACACAAGGGACATATCCATAGCGGCATCGCCTTCATCTCTTCCACGATCTGAGGACAACATGGTCCCTCACCATTGCAGCCCAAATAGACCGCGACACCTGACGCAATGATGAATAGCGCCATTGCAGTGATCAACATTCGTGCTTTCATGGGTAAACCTCCTCTTTTTGTAATAATTTTATTTGACACCACGAAGAACACAGATATAAAAAAATTTTCTCCAATGCCCATTTTTCTGTTACTGCCTGTTTCCTTTCCTGTCCCTCCTGTTATCCTGTCAAAAAACAATGACTCTCTCTGCGCACTCCGCGATCTCGGCGGTTATTGACAGTTGATCATAAAAGAGTGGTAGAGATCCTTCGTGCGCATTTCATGCGCCCTCAGGATGACAACGACAGAAGGATTATCCGTTTTCCATTCTCCGTTGTTCGTGCTCCGATGTCCGTTTTACTGTTATTGCCTTTCTCCTGACTACTGTCGTCCTGTCTCCATTTTTCTCTGTGTCCTTTGTGCGCTCTGTGTGGTTCAATTATTTTTCACCAACGATTAAAATCTGTTTCTGGATTCCTCCCGCTCTGCGGGACGGGAATGACATTGCCGGACATCTTTTCCGTTTTTCGATGTCCTTTCCTGTACATCCTGTTATCCTGTCTAAATTCTTTTTTCTGTGCGTCCGTTGCGATCTGCGGTTTCCAAGTATGCGAATTGAATCACGGACAGTTGCAGTCCAGGTAGACGATGACGCATAGCGATTCGGCGCCGCTCTGAATGAACGTGTTATATTCGGCCTTGCTGTCGATCTGGAAAGTCCATGTCCCGCTTGCCGGTTTGCCCTTGTGTATATTGGACGTCTGATTCGGCCTGATGCTGGGCGCAGTGATCCCGTCCAGCGTCACACTTATGCTGAACGGATTCGGATTTTCGATGTGATGCACCACAACGCCCTGTCCGAATACATTTGTCTTTCCGGTCCAGAACCCCTGCGGCCAGGGCAGATCGTTATGTGGAAAACAGAGCTTGTGTTTGTCGCCAGGCGCCACCACGCGGATCTGCACCTCTTTCGTTGCCGCGTCGCATTCCTTGTCACCGGTAATGATCAGGCGTATGGTCGATGTCTTGTCCACCTTGAGAAACGTGCCGCCTGAGGCATTCACATAAGTCCCGGTTCCGGTTTTGATGAACTTGCCATCGGGATCGATGCTCATATGATAGGTCATGTTCTTCAGTCCCATCAGACCCGGTCCGTCACATGGCTTTTTTGCGCCGTTGCCGTATTTCGTGTAGTTGAACTTGTAAAAGAGGCGAGCGCCTGAATCCGGACACTTGGCGCATATCCACTCCTGCTGCGTGTAGAAGTATTCGATCTCGGGACAGCAGGGGACGCCATTGCATTTCATAAAACCGATGATGATGAGAATCGACAGCGTGACATACAAAGCAGCGGTTGAGACATTGAATCCTGGAAATGAATGTCGCATAACTACCTCCTTTTGTAGATGAATTGTATTTTATGGTGTATGAAACATATGCTCCATTATGAGATCCATATGATCTCATTCTGTACAATGGACCACGTGTCACCCTTTTCAAGCAGGATCAGGCTGCCGTATGCGGCCAGGGGGCCAACGTATTGCGAAAAATAGACCAACGCCTGTTCCCGTTGTCTGTCGAATCCGACCTGGGAAAGATGGATCAGGGCATCGGCATCAGGGTATATTCGCGTTTTGGAAACATAAGTCTTGCTCCCAATACGATATTTACAAGTGCAGCGGAACGACTAATGACTGCCGAATAATGCCAGAATCTCCCACTATTGATGATTTCGAACAGGAACACGACTGTCTGGATCATCATCAATATCGAAGAAATTCCGGGGGTTGCACTATGTGATGTTGATCGAGCCCATCAATCGTAGAGAATAAACGTGACCTTCATGATGACGCGATACTCTTTGATTTTGCCGTCTTCGACATCCACCTTGAAATCCTGGACCCATGCGCCTTTCACATTTTCGAGCGTCTTGTTGGCGCGATCAATGCCCTGTTCGATTGCATCTTCAAAGCTTTTTCTCGAGCTGGCGCTGATTTCTGTTATTTTTGCGACTGCCATGATGTAATCCTCCGTCTGTTTGTAGTTATATGGGTTGTATATTAAATATTTTACACCTTTTTCGCCCAATTGTCAAGTGAATTATCCTGATTCAGCTATTATTTCTCAATCAATCGAATTTAATGAAAATGATTCATTCACACGTAAACTGTTTGTAACTTTGCTGAAATTTAACTATATTAAGATATCATTCCAGAGTGGGTATTTCCGGCATCGCAGTAATCGACTTTGTTCATCTCAACATACATCGAAGGAAAAAATGAGTTTAAAATCAGATATCATTAAATATTTACGTGAAAATCCCAGTCATACGCTGAAGTCCAAAAAACTGGCAAAGCAGATGCGTATTCCGGAACATCAATACACACATTTCAAGAGGGCCTTGAAAGAACTTCTGGCAGAGGGACAACTGTTTCGCTATAGTAAAAGAAAGATAGGCATCGGCCAGAAAAGGCGTACAGTGACCGGTGAAATTCAGGTAAAGAGTCAGGGATATGGTTTCCTTTTAATGGAAAATGATAAGGAAGATATCTATGTGGCTGAGAATAATATCGGCCACGCGCTGAACGGGGACCGGGTGACTGTTGAACTCGTGAAAAGCAGAAGAGGCAGGATCGAGGGCCGCGTGACCGATGTGGTCAAAAGGGCGCGCACAAATCTGGTGGGCACATACTTCAGCGGACGGAAGACCGGACGATTTGTCCCTGATGACAAGAAGGTGAACAGAGAGATCGTCATACCACTGGATAAAAGCAAGAATGCGTCTGATTCGGACAAAGTGGTGATCCGTCTGGACACGTGGGATGATGGGGCGCTGGCGCCCACAGGACAGGTCCTGGAAATCCTGGGTAAACCGGATGATCCCGGTGTGGACGTATTGTCGATCGCCAGATCTTTTGACCTGGACGAATCATTCCCGGGGAAAGTGGTGGCGGAGGTGCGGGAGATCCCGCGCCGCATCCCGAAGGCGGAAATCAAACGGCGACTCGACTACCGTAACAAAATATGTTTTACTATCGATCCCGTGGATGCCAAAGATTTCGATGATGCGGTATCACTGATCAATCTTGAGAACGGGAATCTTCTGCTGGGTGTTCATATCGCCGATGTGAGCCACTATGTGATGCCCGGGATGAAAACAAATGCCGAGGCTATGAAGCGCGGCACATCAGTCTATCTGGTAGATCGGGTGATTCCAATGCTGCCCGAGGATCTGTCCAATGATCAATGCTCGTTGAATCCCGGTGAAGACAAACTCTGTTTCAGCGTGCTGATGGAGCTGGATAAAGATGCGAATCTGGTCAATTACCAGATCCGTGAGTCATTGATTCACAGTTCAAAAAGATTCACATATGAAGATATTCAGGGAATTATCGATGGCAGCAGCCGATCGAAAAAATTTGCTCCCATTGTGACACAGATGTTCAGGCTCAGCAAGAAGCTGATCAGCAAGCGGGATGCGCGCGGCGGCCTCGATTTCGGGTCGAATGAGG
>JAZBPW010000079.1:0-29636 GCA_036351795.1 Candidatus Zhuqueibacterota bacterium
GTGCCCATGAATATCAGTTTCATATTTTGCTCAGTTCTTCCTCAGCAATTATCTTCAGCTGCTTGTCGAGCAAACGTCTTTTCATCGGACCGATCCGGTCGATGAAAAGCACACCGTTGAGATGGTCGATTTCATGTTGAAACACACGCGCTTTCAGACCATCGATCTGTTCTTCATGATGCTCACCATGAATATCCTGATACGCTACTGTAATCGCTTCCGGTCGATTAACCTCTTCCCTGATGTCCGGAATGCATAAACATCCCTCTTCAAAAGTCATTTCGCCCTCTTTATCAAGGATCTTCGGATTAATGACCGCCATTGGTACGCCGTCGTCTTCGATCAGGCTCATATCGATCACGAAGAGCGACCGCGATACTGCAACCTGTGGTGCAGCAAGACCGATGCCTCCATTCACCTGCATGGCTTCGATCATTTTGGTCACCAGATCTTTCAACTGATCATCGATCACTTCGACTGGTTCAGCCTTCTCTCTGAGGATTGGATTTCCGTAGCGTACGACTCTCATTGTCCGTCCTGTCCCAAGACACGCGCCACTGAGGTTCTGACCAACTCGATTTTCGTGGTATCGGATATCTTCACGATCAGCATTCCTTCTTTCTGCTTCTCGCCGACAACCGTTCCCATGATGCCGCCAACAGTTATCACCTTATCCCCTTTTTTAATGTTGTCGATCATGATTTTCTGCTGCTTCTGTTTTTTCATCTGCGGACGGAAAATCAGCAGGTACATAATGGCGAAAATGAGAATGATCGGCAGGAAAAAACCGATTGTGTTCGGCTGCTGCTCAGTGCCGCCGCCGGCCATCAGCAATAGATAGAGTGTCAAATTGTTATCCTCCGTTTAGTTTGGTTTTTTGTCAACTTGTAACACATAGTTATTGAAAAATTGTTCCATCCATTCTTTGTATTTATTTTCAGCGATCGCGCGCCTTGCCTCGCGCATTAATTCGAGGTAGAAATATAGATTGTGCAGGCTGGCCAGACGCATACCGAGAATTTCGTCCGATTTGAACAAGTGTCGTAAATACGCTCTGGAGAAGTTTCGACAGGTGTAGCAATTGCACCTGCTGTCAATGGGTTGAAAATCATCGCTGAATGCCGCATTTTTTATGACCATAGGCCCATTCCAGGTGAACACAGATGCCTTTCTTCCGTTACGCGTCGGCATCACACAGTCGAACATATCCACTCCCAGGGCAACACATCTTACCAGATCTTCGGGCTTTCCAACGCCCATCAGATAGCGCGGTTTTGTTTCAGGCAATATGGACGTACAAACTTCCGTCATTTCGTATAGCGCCTGCTTTGGCTCCCCCACTGAAAGCCCGCCGATGGCATAGCCGGGCAGATCCAGTTCGCATAACGCATCCGCACTCTCTCTTCTCGCCTGGACATAGGTACTGCCCTGAACAATGGCGAATAGATTTTGGTGATACCCGTGCAAGGGATCGCTTTCACGAAAAGCGATCTGGCTTCGTCTGGCCCAGGAGACTGTCAGTTTATTCGACCGAATTACCTCTTCCAAAGTGCTCGGATAAGGCAGGCATTCATCCAGCACCATCATGATATCAGGACCCAGCGATCGTTGTATCTGTACTACCCTTTCAGGTGTAAATTCATGATAAGATCCATCGATATGCGATCGGAAACGAACCCCGGCGTCAGTCACCTTGTTCAGGTCGGACAGGCTGAACACCTGATAACCCCCACTATCGGTCAGGATTGGTTTATGCCAACTGCTGAATCGATGAAGCCCCCCTGCTCTCTCGACAAGCGAAGCGCCGGGTCGCAAATACAGGTGGTACGTGTTCGCCAGAATGATCTGCGAATGAATCTCTCTGAGCTCGTTTGGAGACAGTGTCTTCACAGTTGCCTGCGTCCCCACCGGCATGAAAATAGGTGTGTGAACCACACCATGATCCAGCTCAAGATAGCCGGTGCGAGCTTCCGTGCCATCATCTTTATTTAATACTTTAAATTTCATGCGAAATAATGATTATTCAATCCAACAACAATTGAATGGCATCGTCAAGCTTGGAGGCCTTCTCGATGACCAAATCTCCCTCAGACCGTCCTGCCTTTCTGTTTGATACCGGAATGACGATGCGTTTGAATCCCAGTTTTCCTGATTCACTGATCCGCTTTTCAATCTGCGATACCGCTCTCAACTCTCCACCGAGGCCGATCTCGCCGATAACGACAGTCTTGGGGTCAATGGCGACGTTTTTGAGACTCGATGCAATTGCCAGGGCGATACCGAGATCAGCCGAGGGCTCATCGATACGGATGCCCCCCACAGCGTTCACAAACACATCATGCGTGCCGATTCGTAATCCGATGCGCTTTTCGAGCACGGCCAGAAGCATTGCCAGCCGTTTCGAATCGATCCCTGTCGCACTTCTTTGCGGTAGCCCATAGTTCGATGGCGTCACAAGCGCCTGTATCTCCAACATAACAGGTCGCGTGCCTTCAAGGGCGCATATCACCGACGAACCGGGTATGTTCTCATTTCTTTCGGACAGAAACATTTCGGAGGGATTGTTGACCTCCATCAGCCCCTTTTCCATCATTTCGAAGACGCCTATCTCATTCGTCGATCCAAAACGATTTTTCACTGCGCGCAATATGCGATAAAAATGGTCTTTGTCGCCTTCGAAAAACAGAAGCGTATCAACCATATGCTCGAGCACTTTGGGACCGGCGATATATCCTTCTTTGGTAACATGGCCGATCAGAAAGACAGGAATATTTCTTTCCTTAGCGACACTGATGAACTGGTAGGCGCATTCCCGGATCTGACTGATGCTGCCCGGGGCGCTGTCCATATCCGACCGGTACACAGTCTGAATGGAATCTATGATCATAATGTCCGGTGCAATCCGGTCGATCTGCCCGAGTATCTCCTCGAGATTTGTTTCCGCCATGATCAGCAGGTTTTCTGAATTAATGCCAAGCCGATCTGCGCGCATCTTGATTTGCGACGTCAATTCCTCACCGGATATGTAGAGCACACTCATTTTCAAAGAAGCAATTCGTGCCCCCTCTTGCAGCATCAGTGTTGACTTGCCGATGCCAGGGTCACCACCCACAAGAACAACCGACCCGGGCACGATGCCGCCACCGAGTACTCGATTGAATTCGTCGCTTCTGGTAACGATTCGTTCATTCTTTTCTGCCCGCACTTCGGAGAGTGCGACTGGTGCATTGGACGTTTTCGGGATCATAGACCGTGATCGCTTTTCAGGCACCACCTTTTCCTCGATCATACTGTTCCACTCACCGCACTCGGTGCACCTGCCGATCCATCTCGGTGAATTAAATCCGCAGGACTGGCAAATGAATCGCGTTTTTTCCTTCTTGCTTTTCGCCATAAGATAAAAAATATTAAAAATTTGCTCAAAAGTCAAGAATATAATTGAACATTCGCGCATTGGTCCTGCTCTCTTCAATCGTGCCGGTGGCTTTAAGCTCTGTCCGCGAAAGAGTGGATACGCCCTTGAATCGATGGTAAAAAGTCGTTGATTGTTTCAAATAATTTTCGTATACTCCGTCTAACATAACGGAAGTGCTTTATAATTATTGTTCTTTGGTACTTACCTGAATTCACTTAAATAAACAATTTCATGAGTTCCTTAATTACCCTGACGACAGATTTCTCAGCAGGCGATGGCTTTGCCGGCATGATGAAAGGCGCCATCTTATATGTGGATCATTTTGGCAATTTGATCACCAATGTCCATAGATCACAGCTTGTTATAGAGAATATATGCATCTCATTTGGCAATCATGAGATTTGTGGCCTGAAGTACTCATACGAAGATGTGAAAAAATCGAATCCGGTAGCGCTTGTTAACAGTGCCGGTTACATCGAAATCGCAGTCAATCAGAACCGGGCGGACAGGCTTCTCAATTTGAAACCGGATGACCGGATCATTATTACATACGAAAAGTAAGATGAATACACCTGAAATAAATATGAATGACAAGCCTGAATGGCGTGGATTATCCCGTTTTTCAGGCGGGAATAAACCGATACTGAATCTTGTACTGTTCGCACTGACGGTCTTTTCCACATGGCTCGTCGGAGGTCCACTGTATGCACTGGCCATTATCGCGATCCTGTTTGCACATGAAATGGGGCACTATCTGATGTGCCGAAAGTACAAAATTAAGGCGACATTGCCCTTTTTTATTCCCTTTCCCTTTCCCTCGCTGAATCCGTTCGGCACATTGGGGGCAGTCATTAAAATCAAGGAACCGATACCAAACAGGATCGCACTCTTCGATCTGGGTATCGCCGGACCACTGGCGGGGCTGGCCGTGACCATTCCGGCCCTCGTCATCGGGCTGAGAGAATCGACGTTTATCGAGTTGGAATCGATTCAACCCGGCTCTTTGAATTTTGGTACATCACTGTTGTTCTCTTTTCTTGCAAAACTTGTTATTGGCAACACGCCGGAGGGATACGACCTTATGCTGCATCCCTTCGCCTTTGCAGGGTGGACCGGCCTCTTCGTCACATCTTTGAATCTCATTCCTATCGGGCAGCTGGATGGCGGGCATGTCCTTTACACTCTCAGCGGAAGGAATGCTTCCAAGTTCTACAAGCTGATTTTGGGACTTTTCGCACTCAGCTGCGCGCTGTTCTATCCGGGTTGGATGTTTTTTATTCTACTCCTGATATGGCTGGGGTACAAGCACCCACCGCCATTGAATGATCATGTGCAAATAGACAGAAAACGACGGATTCTTGGATACATTACTTTTGTTATTTTCATCATCTCTTTCGTTCCTGTACCAATATACTTTTCAGGTTAACTGGCATGAAAAAAATCATCAACAAGCGATTTATTGGTCTTGTCCTTGTGCTGCTGTTATTTCTGCTGGCGGAGCTGATCTTCGATGTCGTCGAGATTGGTGTCGGCTTTGTGCTGGAGACAACCAATGCCTTTCGTCCAAAAACAGGCACCGTCTGGGAGCTGAATCAGTCCGACCGGACTGCCCGGGAACAAATTTCGCACATATCGGGAGAAGGATCGGAACGGGATAATCAGTTGAATATAGCTGGTATTTCTGATCTTAAAAAAATTCTGGAAGAAAAAAACACTGTTTTTATCACCAGGGATCAATTGCTAAGCATATACAATGACGTTCCTCCCCGGCTGGCAAGGGCGATCGTCCCCCCTCTCGATCTTCTGAAGGTCATTCAAAGTCAGCAATGGGTACGCACCAAAATTGTGAAAACGGACAAGACCCTGAACTTCTATCTCATGGATGGAAAGAATCAACTTATTTACGATAGCTATCCCGACCGTAGTCTGTTCTACGGGGTCCATCTGGAACTAAATACCAATTCGCACGGTCTTGAATCGATGGATGAGTTCTCTTCACGGATTTTCACGTCCGGACAATTCTTCAGCACGTTCTGTGATTTGCCGAATTCTATCAAGCTTCAGCTTATCAACGACCCGTATTTTCTAATTAGATATCACAAAAGAATAGTCAGTGTGGCAATTTCGCGCTACTCGCATGACGGTATCGTAAACCTTGGCTTTGATGTTCGAGATGGATCAAATGGAAATATCAAAATATTTCAATCGAGCCTCATATCCGCGAATTATCTGATATCAGGATTAAATGAAAAATATAGTGACCTGGAATTCTCATTTCCGGAACCTAAATATGAAATCATTGATTAAAAAAATTACATTGGTTATTGTATTCCTATTATTTGCAGTCTTTCTGTTTTTTGCGTTCAGGACTATTCGGTCTTTACCGCAACTGCCTGAGCACCTGGATGACATCCTCCTGAGCAGTCCTACAGAGATATACTCTGACAATGGTGAGCTGGTCTCTGTATTGCACAATCGACAGCCTGTGCAATACGAAAACATTTCGAATCACTTCATCAATGCGGTCGTTGCTATGGAGGATGCTCAATTTTTCAATCATCACGGCTGGAACAAACGCGGCATATTGAGATCACTCTTGCTTAATCTGCGGCGTGGCAGGATCGTGGCGGGAGGTAGCAGCATATCCCAGCAGCTGGCGAAAAATCTCTTTTTCAGCTTTGAGAGAAGCTGGAATCGAAAGATTAAAGAGATGCTGGTGGCAGTGCAGATGGAAAGACGCTACTCGAAGAAGGAGTTATTGGAGAGTTACTGCAACCAGATCTATTTTGGGTCGAATGCATACGGCATCGAATTGGCGTCACAGACATATTTCGCGAAACATGCGGATGAATTGAATCTTGCGGAAGCCGCCTTTCTCGCAAACCTTCCAAACTGGCCCAGCCGCTACAATCCATATATCGATTCGACGCTTGTGAAAACACGCCAGGAGGTCGTACTGAATCGCATGGTTGAAACAGGCTATATCACTCAGGATGATATGAATGAGGCGATAGAGATGCCTCTGAGACTGCAGCGGTTGAATCAACTGTGGGGAAAGGCCTCTTATTACGAAGACTATATCAAAACAAGGGTCGAAGCTACCTATGGCAAGGATATACTCTATTACGGCGGTCTGAAAATCTATACATCTCTGGACACAAGACTGCAGACTTTTGCCTATGATGCGCTGCAACGAGGTCTGGAAGAGCTCGATCTCGAGATGGGGCGCACACCTTTTGAGTTGGCGTCCACCGAGAACAAGCAAAAGTATGTTCAGGCAGCGCTGGTGGCAATCGATCCCAAAACGGGTAAAGTCAAAGCAATGATCGGAGGTCGCGATTTTAGGACGGGCCCATTCAACAGGGCAATTTCAGCCCGGAGACAGCCGGGATCCGCTTTCAAGCCGTTTGTTTATTTGACTGCGATTAACAGAGGTATTGCCAATCCGGCAACCGTGTACATTGACGAGCCAGTGACATTTCGATTCGATAATCAGGTCTATTCACCCCGCAATTTCGACAAGCGATATCACGGCCCCATGATTCTGAAAAAGGCACTCGCGAAATCGGTCAATGTTGTTGCAATCAAATTGATTGATAAAGCAGGTCCTGAAAATGTCGTTGATATTGCGCATTCGCTCGGTATATCCAGTGAACTCAACCCTGCCCTCTCGCTCGCCCTGGGCACATCGGATGTGACCCCTCTCGAAATGGCGTCAGCATACTGCGCATTTGCGAACCGGGGTATTCACTATGAACCCTTGTTCATTACCAGAATTGAAAATTCGCGCGGTGTACAGCTCGAAGAGAGAACCAGCGATAGCAAGCGACCTGTTGATGAACAATCGATTTATCTCCTGGTCGATATGCTGAAAAGTGTGATCAGGCAGGGAACGGGAGTGCGCGTTCAGGGAATGGGGTTTAATCGACCCTGTGCCGGTAAAACGGGTACAAGCGACGATTCAAGAGATGCATGGTTCGTGGGATTTACGCCTCAATTGGTGACTGCGGTTTGGGTTGGTTATGATGATTCTCAACCGCTCCGAGATAGAAATTCGATGGAGATCACCGGCGGTCGCGGGGCGATTCCGATTTGGGTATATTTCATGGAGAAAGCATTGCGGAATATGCGATACGATGATTTTTCAATTCCACAGGGAATTGTTTTCAGGAATGTGGATTCGAGCACTGGTGAGATCTCTTCTAACAATGCACAGAATTCAATGCAGGTCGCACTGAGGGCTGGAACGAAGCTGCCCGATGCGAATTAAGGCCTTATCATGAACCAAATGTGAGGATCAGCGATGGAAGAACAGAAGGTACAAATTCTTTTTTATCAACTCATTCTCTCCTTTCATGGTGCAGCCATGCAGCAGATGGGTAAACTGGAGAATGCAGCTGCCGGTAATTCGAATAAAGATATCGCCCAGGCGCAGTTATCGATCGATATGATCGAGATGATCAAGCTGAAGACAGAGGGAAACCGTACAGAGGAAGAGACGACTCTGCTCGAACGCACCTTGCGCGAATTGAGGCTGACCTATGTGGAGGCAATTGGTGGCGATGAGAAGCCTGGCTCGAATCCCGAAAACAAATCAAATGCGGCTGAAAATGAGAAGAAATCAGGCGCTAAAGAGAGGAAAACAGGAGGGGAATCGAAATAATCACTGACACAGACAGCATCTATTGCCAAGTGTCGTGATGCGTCACATTGACATTGCTTATGTGAACGCAAATCTGAAAAAGAATGATTGCTTTATTCTTTTTTTTTTATTATTTTATAACTTTTCACCGGACAACTGCATCACTGTAAATTTGAGAGCATACAGGCGGTGGGAACAATGATGTTTGTACTTTATTGTGGATACAAATTGAATAGAATCTCCTCAGACTGGATGAACAGCCAATGAATCGTGCGTCAACGCTCAAAAACTGGGAAAACTATTGGGAGCAGAAGCAGGAGGTCGAAGATGTGTACTCCAATATCGACCGCATCATCGACCAGATAAGCGCGATCACTGATTTGAAATCGAAAAAAGTGATGGAAATTGGCGCCGGAACGGGTCGCGACAGTTTTCCATTTCTGCAACAAGGCGCAGAGGTCTATGTGCTGGATTATTCGCCTGCCGCGATGCGCATCATTTCTAGATTGAATGCTGAAAACACGGCAAAGGTCAATGCTATTCTTGGCGATGCATTCACCATTCCTGTGGCAGACAACAGCATGGATATCGTGTTTCATCAGGGACTGCTCGAACACTTCAAAGATCCTTTGACATTGCTGAAGGAGAATGTTCGCGTGCTGAAACCCGGTGGATTGCTTCTGGTCGATGTGCCGCAAAAATATCACTATTATACAGTGATAAAGCATATTCTCATTGCATTAGGCAAGTGGTTTGCCGGTTGGGAAACTCAGTTCTCCATTCATGAGTTAAAAAATCTTGCAGAACAGTCTGGCGTTCAGGTCATCTCTCAATATGGGAGCTGGAAACGACCGAGTTTGATATACCGAATCGTGCGCGAAATACTGTTAAAAATCGGGATCAAGCTTCCTCTCTACCCCAAAGGGTTGCGCTTGATACGTTCTGTCAGAGATAAATTGAGGGATAAGATGAGTAAGCAACGCTGGGCTTATTATACATTTCTGGATATCGGCATCGTCGCCCGCAAAGTGTAGGCAATGGGTTTTCGCATTCTGGTCATAAATTGGCAGGATATATCCAATCCCCTGGGTGGCGGTGCAGAGGTTCATTTGCACGAAATATTCAGACGAATCGCAAACAGAGGGCATGAGGTCACCCTGCTCTGCTGTGGATATAACGGCGCGAAATCTCGTGAATTTATTGATGGAATCGAAGTTGTGCGCGCCGGGAGCCGTCACATATTTAACTTTGTTGTCCCCGGCACATATTCGCGCCTGTCGAGGGAAAAGCAATTTGATATTGTTGTCGATGATATCAATAAAATTCCCTTTTATACACCGGCGTTTGTAAAAAAACCGTTGATTGGGATTGTTCATCATCTGTTCGGCGACAGTATTTACATCGAAGCACCTTACCCGACAGCGCTTTACGTAAACATGACCGAGCGACTGGTCCCGTCGATCTACCGGCGAATTCCGATCGCTGTCGTATCCAACAGCACCAGAGAGGAGCTGATCGACAAGGGCTTCAAAAAGGAAAAGCTGCATTTGATTTTTAATGGCGTCAATCTCGATCTTTATCAGCCAGATCAATCTGAAAGGAGTCAATCCCCCTTGATTGGATATCTGGGGCGGATCAAGAAATACAAGAGCGTTGATGATTTGCTCCGGGCTTTTGCCGTGGTTTTGGCAAAGATACCGGAGGCCAGGTTACTGATCATGGGTGACGGTGATTACTTACCGAAATTGAAGCGACTCGCTGGTGAGCTGAAGCTCTCAAATGCAGTCAAATTTACAGGTGCTGCCAGTGAATCGGCAAAAATAGAAAATCTGAACCGCATCTGGTTTTCGGTGAATCCATCGCCCAAGGAGGGATGGGGACTCACAGTGATTGAGTCCAATGCATGCGGTGTTCCAGTCATTGCCGCTGATTCACCCGGATTGCGCGATTCCGTAGTGAATGGGTCCACCGGACTTCTCTATCGCTACGGCGATTGCGGTGAACTGGCAGAAAAAATGCGTCAATTGATAAACGATCGAGACCAGTTGCGTGTATTGAGTGAGAACAGCATTCAATGGGCTCAGAATTTCAGCTGGGACAATTCAGCGGACAAAATGCTGACACTCATTGAAAAGACAATTGAAGAATATACGGAGGATTTACATGTTGAGCGAAGAAAAACTTAATAAAATTCTGGCGATATTCGTATTCATCGCTTCGATTTTCGTCTATCTGAAAACGATTGCCCCTACCACATCGTTCTGGGACTGCGGTGAATTCATCGCCTGCTCTTATATTCTCGGCGTTCCCCACCCACCCGGAGCACCTCTGTATATCCTCATGGGTCGAATTTTTTCGATGATCCCATTTGCTCAGGATATTGGCTTGCGCGTGAATGTGATTTCAGCCCTTTCAACAGGCCTGACTGTCATGTTTCTTTATCTGATCATCGTTCGGCTTGTGAAGATGTGGCGCGGGGTGCCTGAGACATTTATCGACAGAATGGTTGTTTTCGGTGGCGCAGTGATCGGTTCGATGTTTTTCGCATTCACAGACACACTCTGGTTCAATGCCGTTGAAGCAGAGGTTTACGCCATCAGCGTTATGATGACCGCCATGGTCTTCTGGCTTATTCTCGTCTGGCATGAAAAGGCAGATGATCCACAAAGTGACCGCTATTTGTTGATGATCGCCTATCTCGTCGGGCTGGCGACCAGCGTTCATCTGTTGAGTATTCTTGCGCTTCCAGCTGTCGGGCTCGTGATCTATTTCCGTAAATCAGAGTTGAGTCTGAAGACATTTGTTTCGTTTGGCGTACTATTTATCCTCGCTTTTGTCAGTGTATATCCTGGTACGGTAAAATGGCTGCCCAATATTGCGCACGACTTATCCGCATGGCTGTTTGTCATCGTTCCGCTGATTTTGGTCGTCGGAATCTATTATGCGGTCAAGTCCAATCATCGTATCGCAACCATTGCTCTGTCATCGTTTCTGCTAATCTTGCTTGCCGCATCAACATATCTTGCCATATATATCCGTTCTAATCTCGATCCGGCAATCGATGAAAATGACCCGGAAACACTCGACAAAATGGTGAGCTATTTGAACCGCGAACAATACGGCGACTGGGGCTATATCGAGCGCAGGGCGCCTTTGTGGGAATATCAAATCGAAAAGATGTATCTCCGCTATTTCGCCTGGCAATTCATCGGAAAAGGAAGCACACTGGGTGAAGATTCGCGCATCGTTGAAAATTACAGTCTGAACGGACTCCTTGCAATTCCATTTCTCATCGGTCTGATCGGCATGTTCGCTCATTTTCGAAAGGATTGGAAGCATGCCTCAACGGTGATGGTCCTGTTCATAATGACCGGAGTGGCCATCGTCCTCTACCTCAATCAGGAGGACCCACAGCCCAGGGAGCGAGATTACGTCTACGTGGGATCCTTTTTCGCATTTGCTGTGTGGGTCGGTATCGGTGTCACAACGATTCTGGAGTGGCTGAAGGATACGACAAAAGAGATGACATCACTGCAAAAACCGGTACTCATCGCGGCGACGGTCCTGCTGGCATTCGTGCTCCCGATCAATTCACTGGCAATCAACTACGAGTCGCACGATCGAACAGGCAACTATGTCGCGTACGACTACTCTTATAACATTCTCCAAAGCTGTGAGGAAGATGCAATTCTCTTCACGAATGGAGATAACGATACATTTCCTCTCTGGTTTCTACAGTTTGTGTATAACATTCGCAGGGACGTTAGGGTCGTTAACCTGAGCCTGTTGAACACAAGCTGGTACATCAAACAGTTGAAATATGAGGAACCCAAGGTACCGATATCGCTCTCCGATGCTGCAATTGAGGAAATTGCGCCTCGAATGCTTCCTCCTGAGGATAAAAGACTTGTACGAATACAGGTTCCCAGGGATGTCTATATAAGTGATCTGGAGGAGGTTTCCGAACGCAAATCTTTGATAACTGAAGATATAGAAGCGCCGGAAATATCTTTCACACTGAAACCGACGCTGATCGGTAAGGCGATTCGAGTTCAGGATTTAATGGTTCTCAATATCATCACTGCGAACAGATTCAAGAAACCGGTTTATTTCGCTTTGACCGTGTCCCGGGATAATCAACTCAATCTTTTTGATTATCTTAGAATGGATGGGCTCGTTTTCAAGCTCGTGACATATACGGGGGAGCGCATATCACCCTCAAAACTCCATACCAATCTGTTCGAGAGGTTTCGATATCGAAACCTGAACAACAAGGATGTGTATTACAACGAGAACATCAAGGGATTGCTGAGAAATTATCATGGTGCTTTTTTCAGTCTGGCGCAATTTTATGGCCGCGAGAAGATGTTCGATAAGATGGATTCAACGTTCCAGAAACTGAATGAAGTTATGCCCAGCGATGTGATACCGATGCGTGACGATCTGAAATACAATATCGGATATATGTACTATCAAGCCGGTAAAAAGGATGAATTCAAGAAACAGATCGAATCTATCCTCGAACACGGCAATCCAACGTATGAGGACCGTATTCGATACGCCTATATATTCAATCAGCTTTTTGAAGAAAAGGATAAGGCAGAATCTCTTGTTAGAGGAGTCCTGAGTGAGAATCCTGGTTACGGACAAGCCTACTATTGGCTACTCAATTTTTATTCGACTGAAAAGAGATATGAGGACGGAATCGAACTATTGTCGAAATGGCTGGCAATGAATCCGGATGACAAAACAGCGCAATCGCAAATTCAGAAATTTCGCGAGCTCATGGCACGGGATTCAACCATCTCCGACAGCCTGAAATAGGAGATTCCTGGTGATGCAATGAAAAATAGCGGGTTGTATAATCGTCTGATCGCTGCTTCCGTATTTTTGTTCGCATTGACCGTTTACAGCGTGACGATAGCGCCGACGACTTTATTTCGGAATTGCGGTGAATATATTGCCAGTTCCTATACGCTGGGTATTCCGCATCCACCCGGAGCGCCGTTGTATATGCTTTTCGGGCGTTTTTTCAGCATGCTGCCTTTTGCTCAGAGTGTTGGATTGCGCGTCAACATCATATCCACACTCAGTGCTGCGCTTACTGTCATGCTTACCTACATGATTATCGTGCGGCTTATAATCTTGTGGCGAGGCAGCGTTCGAACCGGGACAGACAGGTTGATGACATTTGGCGCCGGATTTTCAGGTGCTCTTGCACTCGCTTTTTCTGATGCCTTTTGGTTCAATGCAGTTCAAGCCGACGTTTATGCCATCAGCCTTGCCATGGCGACTTTTTCCATATGGATCATCTTGAAATGGCAGGAAGATGCTGATCAGCCAGGTAACGAACGATTCCTGCTGTTGATCGCTTATCTGGCTGGGCTGTCAATCGGAGCGCATCCGTATACTTTCGCCATTCTGCCGGCACTGTTTCTACTATATTATTTTCGAAGATATCAATTGAGACCCGGTTCGCTGGCATTGTACGTGATTGGAACAGGTTTACTGGTGCCCTTCATCTACACGGCTGTAGTAAGATGGCTTCCATTGATGGCGCAGTATCTAACGCCATGGACTTTTCTCTTCATACCCGCGATCCTCATCATTGGCATACTGGGCTCCTTGAGGCGCAATATGGGGAAAACCTTTTTAGTGAGCAGTTCGCTTTTTCTCATTCTACTCGGCGCCTCGACATTTTCAATGCTTTATATTCGTTCGGGAATGAATCCGGCATTTGATGCTAAAAATCCAGAAACGATCGAGAGCTTTGTCAACTATATACATGGTGAGAAGGCAGAAGACGGCAGTTTCTCCGTGTTGCGAATGGCTTCAGAGAAAATCCGGAGCGAAGGAGCATATCTGAAGTCTTTTATCAGTTCATTCACCGGTCGCAGTTTCAGGCATAGGGCTGATATCCTGGCCGTCCTCCCTCTTCTGATTGGCGTTTTCGGCATGATTTATCATTTTCTAAAAGACCGC
The DNA here is from genome assembly GCA_036351795.1 of Candidatus Zhuqueibacterota bacterium. Taxonomy (GTDB): domain Bacteria; phylum Zhuqueibacterota; class Zhuqueibacteria; order Thermofontimicrobiales; family Thiofontviventaceae; genus JAZBPW01. The sequence goes on from JAZBPW010000079.1 coordinate 14,040, forward strand.
TTACATGCACTTTTTGTTCTGATTCTATTTCTCATGACAAGCCTGGCAATCGTGCTTTTTCTCAATCCAGCATATCTGAAGGACGACACACTTGATATTGCTCATATCGGAGGCCGCTTCGCTTTCTCTTTATGGACAGGCATCGGTGCAAGCGGTATTATTTCTCTGGTGAATGACAAGTTTCGCTCCACATCATCTGCCAAAGTATTCTCCAGAATGCGTCTTTTTGTCATCTTTTGCGTCATCGCGCTTGTTCCCGTCAACATGCTCGCCGGCAACTATCATCGAAATAATCTTTCTGGCAATTACGCCGCCTATGACTTTGCATACAACCTGCTTCACTCATGTGACAAGAACGCCATTCTGTTCACAAACGATGATAATGACACCTACCCTCTGCTGTATTTGCAGCATGTGGAAAATGTGCGCATGGATGTCCGCGTCGTCAATCTTGGTCTACTGAACGAACCCTGGTATATCAAGCAGCTCAAATACAGGGAGCCTGCTGTTCCGATGCCTTTTTCAGAGGCCGAAATCGATAATTTGATACTTAAACGATGGCTTGAGGTGAAAACGATAACTATCCCTGTATCAGATGAGAAATTCCAGCGTGATCTCGATGACCTTGGGGAAAGAAAAAACCTGATCTTACCAAAAGAAAAGCCGGAAATCTCTTTTGCGCTCGGGCCGACATACGATAACAGTGCGATTCGTGTGCAGGATTTGATGATACTCAATATCATTTTCAGCAATAAATTTGAAAAACCGGTATATTTTGCTGTCACGGTTTTCCCTGAAAATATGCTGAACTTAACCGACTATCTTCGGCTGGACGGGCTCTGTTACAAGCTGGTCACCTATCCGGGTGGATTGATATCCGCTGATATTCTGAAGGAAAATCTGACTGAAATTTACCAGTATCGAAATTTAGATGCTCCCCGAGTATTTTACGATGCGCACACACTTGGATTGCTGAGAAATTACAAGAGTGCATTTGAACGCCTTATTGATTATTACGAACAGGAAAAAATGGCTGAGGAGATGAAAGAAACACAAGCAAAGATGGCAGATGTCCTTCCGGGAGTCATTGTGAAATGAAAAAAACTCTCGTCACAATGATCAAGATTATCATCAGTTTCGGTCTCATTGCATTTCTTTTTCATAAGTTAGGCTTAAAAAATGTACTATCGCAGCTCATTTCCGTCAATATATACTGGTTGCTGCTTGGAATCGTCATCTTTTCATTGAGCAATGTCCTGGGTGCATTTCAATGGCATCTGCTTCTGAAGTCGAAGGCTATCTCCCTGCCATTTTACAGAGTGCTCTATTTTTATTATACAGGATTGTTTTTCAACAACTTCCTGCTAGGTTATGTCGGTGGGGACGCTGTTCGCATTTATGATATTACGAAATCGACCGGTAAGAATTCAGATGCGGTATCCAGCGTTTTTTTTGATCGGTTCACAGGTTTCGTCGTTTCGACAAGCATGGCACTTATCGCCGCACTCTACTGGATGAAACTGTTCTCATCAGGCAAGATACTATTCTCTGTCTTCATCCTCTTTCTTTATCTGGTGTTGATGCTTGTTCTTTTTTTTAATAAACGCCTCATCGACAAATTGAGCGCTGTTTTCAAGTTTTTCCTGCCTGAAAAAGTGAAATTGAAAGCCAAAGAGATTTACATGGGTATCAACGGATATCGTCATCATAAGCTCGTTCTGCTGAAAGTTGCATGTATCTCTCTATTGGTGCAGGGGATGCGAATCTTTGTTCACTACTTTGCGGCGCGGGCAGTCGGTGTTCGTATCAATCCGATATATTTTATTATTTTTCTGCCGATCATCGCCCTGTTGGCGAGCATTCCGATCTCCATTGGCGGCATCGGGGTCAGAGAGAGTAGCGGCGTCGCGCTATTCTCTACAATCTGGAAAGTTCAGGCCGACATTGTCGCATTTGAATTTCTGGCCTACCTGATCGGTATTATCAGCACGCTACCCGGCGGTATTCTGTTCATTTTTCAAAAAGAGCATATCAAATATATGGAGTGAATCATGAAAAGGCTTTTACCAGTTATATCCATTTTTTTGTTAATTATTTATGCATCATGCCAGAACCGGCTGACCGGCCTGGGCGATGATGGAGATATTCGTGTACTTGCTGATTCCACACTTTGGACGGAAACAGAGCCGATTCTCAATGAAATATTTGAAGTACCGATAATGACACCTCAGGATGAAAAGGTATTTACTATCATACGCGGTGATTTGACCAACTTTAAAAAGTTTAAAAATCTGATATTCGTCGCAACACTGGACAATGATGATGCCATTTCTACTATGGTCAAGGAGATCCTGTCGCCCGAAATCATCGATAAAATCAAAACAGGTGATTATCTGTTTATCAAAAAGGATCAATGGGCAACCAATCAGCTCATTATGTTTCTTGTTTCGACCGACACAGAGGCGCTGAAAAACAAAATGGGGCAAAACAGGGAGTATCTTTTCAGTCTATTCGATGATTACTGGAACGAAACGCAAAAGGGACATATCTACAAATTTGATGAACAAAAAGATATTGAGGCTCATCTGTTTAATGAATACGGCTGGACGATACGAGTCCCGCTGGATTACAAGATCTTCATAGAAAAGCCGGACAGCCAATTCGTTATGCTCAGGCGGATGCTTCCTGAGCGTTGGTTGTTCGTACACTGGATAGAAAACGCAGACCCGGCATTGATCACCGAAGAGTGGTGCATCGAAAAACGGAATGAACTTGGTCTCGCTTTTTATAATGGCGATCAGGTTGAAACGCTATACATTGAGCCGGATGTCAGTGAGGTTGAATTCCTGGGTCGAAATGCCATACGAACACATGCATTGTGGCGAAACGATGCAAAACAGGCAGGTGGTCCGTACCGAAACTACTGCTTTTATGATGCGAATTCAGGACGTATCTTCATGCTGGATTTCGCGATTTTCTCGCCGCGGTTGAAAAAAAGCAAGCGACACTATTTGCGCCAGGCTGAGATTATTCTGCACACCTTCAGGACTGACAGCAAAATATCACTTGAAAAAAAATGAGGCAACATCAAATTAATAAATCAGTTTTGATTATCATTTCAACAAAAGGATGATGTATGCGTCGTTATTTCGAATTTGAAAAATATGGTGCCAGTTATAAGCGCGAAATTCTCGCCGGCTTGACGACTTTCGTAACCATGTCATATATCATTATTGTCAACCCGGCAATTTTGGAAGCAGCAGGCATTCCCAAAGGACCTTCGATGGTCGCGACTATTTTATCCGCTTTTTTCGGAACGCTCGTCATGGGCATCTATGCCAGGCGCCCTTTTGCCATTGCTCCCTATATGGGCGAAAACGCCTTTATCGCATACACTGTAGTCAAAGTCCTTGGATACAATTGGGAAACCGCATTGGGTGCCATATTCATAGGCGGTGTTCTATTTTCATTGCTGACAGTGCTTAAAATCAGAAGCTGGCTTGCAGCAGCAATACCGGAAACATTGAAATACAGCTTTGCGGTCGGTATTGGCATTTTTCTGACTTTTATCGGTCTCAATGAAACCGGGATTGTGGCTCTCGGCGTCCCCGGTTCACCCGTCAGGCTGGGAATGATCTCAGATCCGACAGTTCTTCTTGCGCTTTTGGGCTTTTTGTTGATTGGAGCCCTTATCATATTAAGAGTGCGGGGTTCGATACTCATTGGCATCATCGCGGTGACAATTCTCTCATACATATTTCGAGTGACACCTGTTCCGGAGTCTCTTGTAAGCATGCCTCCATCATTGTCGCCCATATTTCTCAAACTTGATATACTTGGTGCATTGAACTGGGGATTTTTTGCCGTCATCCTCACAGTGTTTGTGATGGATTTTGTAGATACCATGGGGACATTGATCGGTGTGTCCGCACGCGCCGGATTGCTTGATGAGGAGGGAAATTTGCCAGATATCGAGAAGCCGATGCTCGCAGACGCATTGACAACGGTTTTGGGTGCATTGCTTGGCACAACGACGGCCGGAACATATATTGAATCCGCAGCGGGAATAGAGGAAGGCGGAAAAACAGGTTTTACATCTGTTGTTACATCTCTTTTCTTTCTTGCAGCACTCTTTTTTGCGCCATTTTTCACTGCCGTTCCTCCACATGCTTACGGCCCTGCCCTGATTATTGTCGGCATGCTGATGCTGTCTCCAATTACTAGAATCAGATTTGATGATTATACAGAACTCATACCGGCATTTGTAACGATCATGCTCATGAGTTTCACTTACAATATCGGCATTGGAATGACAGCTGGATTTATCGTGTATCCTTTATTCAAGTTGCTGAAGGGCGAATCCAGAAATATTCATCCAGGTTTATGGATATTGGCTATTCTGTCGCTAATGTTTTACATCTTTTACCCCTATCACTAGCATAAATGGTTAATGAGTGGGTAGTGCATGAAACACAAGGTTAGAGAATGAGAATTGCGATCCTTGGCACATTTGTGCTGGATGAAATATATGGCCTCGACAAGTCAAAGACCGAGAGTTTGGGTGGTATTTCTTACAGCCTTGCCATATTGTCAAACCTTCTGAATGATGAAGACACGATCATTCCAATCGCCAATATGGGTGAGGATGGATACGGCAAAATCACGACTTATTTTTCAAATAAGAAAAACATAGACTTCAGCGCATTGAATGTTGCCGCCAAAAACAATACGCGGGTCAGGCTATACTATCAAGACAAGGAGAACCGCGTCGAATTTTTGAGTCACAAGCTCCCCCCTATCGCTTTGGAACAGGTGATGGCTGTTGGGGACATAGATGTGCTTCTGCTGAATTTCATTACAGGATTCGAACTCACACTCGATACATTTCATGAAATTGGGCGACAAGCGAATGCTTTGACTTACATGGATTTCCACAGTCTGTCACTTGGCATTAATGACGATGGCAAACGATTTATCAAGAAGCCCTCTGATTGGAAACGTTGGATGAATTCAATCGATATTCTTCAATTCAACGAGTTTGAAGCTGCCTTATTGAAGGAGAAAGAGGATGATTTTAAAACATTCGGTCAACAATTGATACATGCCGGGGCCAGGGTTGTCAATGTAACGCTTGGCTCGAAGGGATCGGTGGTGACGCACCGAAAAAATGAAAAGATCGTATCAAATGAAATTCAATCGTTCATTTACGGCAAATCCCTCGATGTCACCGGGTGTGGTGATGCATTCGCCGGTGGTTTTATCGTCGAATATGTGAAATCGGTGGATCCTATACGATCGGCGATTAACGCTAACAGGATTGCCGGATTTAACAGTACATTGAAGGGGATTGAACAAATTCATCGGCTATCTCATTTTCTTAAAAATGATCAGGATCTTCTTTATTTCGAAGAATGATCAACAAGCTCAGTTTTACGAACCCAATAACGGGCAATGAAATATGAAACGAATTCTGGTTACCGGTATTAATGGTCTTCTCGGACAAAAATGTACAATTCTCATGTCAAAGCGATTTGATCTGTTCGGATGTGACATTCAAGAGGATAGTTATTCTCAGAACAATAGCTATCAGTATATCGATCTGGATATTACAAATCGAGATGATGTGAGAAAGATTATACTTGAGATAAAGCCTGAACTTATCATAAATACAGCGGCTTACACAAATGTCGATGGTTGTGAAAAACATAAAGAGCTCTGCTGGAAAACCAATGTCGAGGGCGTTCAGCATCTTGCCTATGCTGCAGGTAAAATCGACGCCAGGATCATTCACATCTCTACAGATTACATCTTTGACGGTCAAAACGGCCCGTACAAAGAGGATGACACACCCAATCCACTGGGTTATTACGGTAAATCCAAGTTGGCGAGTGAGAATGCGCTGATCGAAAGTAACATTGATTTCGCAGTGTTGAGGACTATGATCCTGTTCGGTGCGGGTGTGAACATCAGACTCAATTTTGTCACCTGGTTGATCCAGAAGCTTAAAAACGGCGAATCCGTAAACATCGTCAATGACCAGTTTGGGAATCCGACAATTGCGGAGGATCTCGCTAAGGCAATTGAATGCGCCATAAACCATGAAAAGTCAGGTTTTTATCATGTCGCCGGGAGTGAATATATCGACAGATATTCTTTTGCGCTGAAAGTCGCAGATGTCTTCAAGCTCGATGCGTCATTGATCCATCCTGTGACGACGGCTGAGCTCAATCAGGCAGCAGCCAGGCCGATGCGGTCAGGATTTATTCTTGATAAAATGAAAAACGAACTCGGTTTTGAAACTATGAACGTTGAAGATAGTTTAAAAATCTTAAAAAAGCAGATGAAAACTCATCGTTTCTTTCACTAAGTAATATCAGTTGGGACATATATGGTAGACGGAAACCAGAATAAAAGATCACTTGTCGTTATACCGACCTACAACGAAATCGAAAACATCGAAAAATTGATTGATCAGATACGGTTTCAGGGCATCAAAGGTCTCGATATCCTGATTGTCGATGATAATTCACCGGACGGCACAGCCCGTGTCGTGGAAGAGATCTCCAGACAGGAATCCAATGTTTACCTGCTGAAACGTCCCGGTAAGATGGGACTCGGTACGGCCTATGTGACAGGATTCAAGTATGCCATACAGCATAATTATGATTATGTCTTCGAAATGGATGCGGATTTTTCCCACGATCCGGATGAGATCCCTAATTTTCTCGAGAAAATGGCCAGGCATGATCTCGTCATTGGATCGAGGTACAATGTCGGCGTCAATGTGATCAACTGGCCTCTTTCCCGGCTCATTTTGAGCCTGGGAGCCAATCTTTATACGCGACTCATCACCGGACTGCCTGTGAAGGACTGTACCGGCGGATTTAAATGCTTCCGTATTGAGGTGTTGAAAAGCATTGATCTGGACGGAATAAACTCCGATGGTTACTCTTTTCAGATCGAAATGAATTTCAAGGCATGGAAATCCGGTTTTTCACTCTATGAGATTCCAATCATATTCACGGACCGCGTTGCAGGCAGCTCAAAAATGAGCAAGAAGATCATCCGTGAGGCTATCTGGATGGTTTGGAAGCTGAAGTTGATGAGCGTATTGGGAAAAATCTAACTGACTTTACTTTTGGATTTTGATCTTTTCCTGGGACCACAATAGCAGCAGGCTGCCCGACAAAAGAACCACACCGCTGAACCACTGACCTATCGTCAGTTTTTCCCCGAATATAAAGTAGGAAAGCGTTGCCGTGATAAATGCGGACAGCAGGCTGAATCCCGTTGTTATGGCGACCCCGACGTGTTGGAATGAATAGTACAGCAGTACATGAACCACCCCGATGCCGGCAATTGCCGATAAAATAATGAGAGCCATCACATTGCCCGGTATCGAGCTTACCAGACGCACATCCCCGAATGCGAGAAAAAAGGCAATCACCCCGGCCGACGTGTAGATGGAGACAACTGAGAATGCTAGCCGCGGGTCAGTATCCGACAGGTTTCGACGCACCATCAGATTGTATAGCGCAAAAAAGAGACTGCACGCCAAAATCATGATGATTCCCGTCAATGTACCACCGCTTGGAACGTCAGTCCCCTGAAAAATCATTCCGTACAGACCAATCGCCGCTGCAGCGATGCCCAACCAAAACCGCCTGCTTTTCAGCAAAGGTCGTTCATCCGGGAAAAGAATAAATGATCCTGTCACGGCCCAGACAATGGAGAAACGAAGGAGAAATCCGATCATTCCCGGTTCGATATAATACGGTGACCAGGCCCAGAAACACTGGCCGATGATATTGAATCCAGACGGCAGCAGGGCTTTGCGCCAGACATTACCTTTCACACGTTTTTTATGGTAGGAATAGAACAACCAAGGAAGGTAGACAAATGCGGCGACAGGATATCGCAGACCGTTGGCCGTCCATCCATCCACATAAGGAGTGAAGTAGCGCAGAAACAAAGGAATGAGGCTCATGAAAAACACGGATAGAAATAGCACTCCAGTGGCACGGATATCCAGCCCTGAGGAGTGGCGCTCTTGCTTTAAATCCGTCTTGCGCACGTTATGTGATGAGTTTTATTGACATGATGATCAAAGCAATCGCGAGAATGGCGCGAATTGCTGTCTCTCCCCCCTTAACAGCCATTCGTGCCCCCCACCAACCTCCAACGCTCATACCAGCAGCCAGCGTGATACCATATTTCCAGTTCACATTGCCGGTGTAAATGAAAACAGCGAGGGCGGGGAGTGTGTATATGAGCACAATGAAAACCTTGTGCATATTGACCTTAACCAGGTTCACCCGTAATAGGTGATAAAGACAGGCCATAAGAATAAATCCAACACCCACCTGAATGAAGCCACCGTAAAATCCAATGCCAAACAGAGCCGGAAATAGCCATTTGCTCTTTTTATCACCTTCCAGCAAATTCCCTTCATATCGGGGTTTGAAAAACATCGAGATGACGATGCCGATGATGACGATGGCCAATATCCTATGAAACCACTCATTCGGAATCCTTGTTGATGCGAAAGCCCCGATAATGGCCCCGGGTAAAGTCACCATCGCTAGCGAGAGACTCAATTTGAAGCTGGCAAATTTCTGACTGTGAAAAGAAGATACGGCAAAGATGTTCTGCAGGATAAGTCCGATCCTGTTCGTGCCGTTGGCAACGGCGCTTTCCAATCCGATAAAGATCAGCGCAGGCAGAGTGAGACTGGATCCTCCGCCGGCATTCACATTGATGAAACTTGCGAAGGCGCCGACGACGAACAGTATAATTAATTTACAAATTTCTTCCATGGAGTGCTTCAGGACATTCCTGTATAATTTTGAAAAATTGAATATAAGTATAATCTTTCCGAATGTCAATGAAAAACAGTTGGGCGGGCAAAACAATTATAAAATCAAAATATATATTGACTTTGATCCTTTTTTTCACTACATTTGCGTACCCAACACGAATCTGGCGAATCAAATTTCCTCGTCCGTTTGGTTGGGTATTTTTTTATCATTTATTGGAGAAATATGACATCATTTGAAGAATTGGGCATTAACGAATCGTTAATAAAGGGTGTGCAGGAACTGGGCTTCGAGTCCCCCATGGCAATCCAGGAAAAAGTGATCCCCCTGCTGCTTTCACATGAAAACGATCTTATTGCCAATGCCCAGACAGGTACGGGAAAGACATGCGCATTTGGACTCCCGCTTATACAGCGAACGGAATTATCAAATAAAAGTGTTCAGGTATTGATCCTGTCGCCAACAAGAGAGTTGTGCCGGCAGATCACATCGGATCTCAAGAAATATGCGAAATATGTAAAAGGATTGGAAATCGTCTCAGTCTATGGCGGTGCCGACATCTCTCGCCAGATGAAGCAGATTGAAAAAGGTGCACATATCATCGTCGCCACGCCCGGAAGAATGGATGATCTGCTGAACAGACGAAACAAGATCGATTTATCCAAATTACGTTATCTTGTCCTCGATGAAGCCGACGAAATGCTCTCTATGGGATTTAAAGATGAGCTCGATGCAATTCTTGACAGAACACCGGGAACGAAGACAACGCTCCTTTTTTCTGCGACCATGCCTGCAGAGATTAATAGCATTATACGCAACTATCTCGTCGACCCGGTAGAGGTATCAACCGGTGAGCGCAATAGCGGCGCAGAGAATGTAGAGCATATCAGGTATTCTGTTCACGAGAAGAATCGGTATGATGCGCTAAAACGGATTGTTGATTTCAACCCGGATATTTACGGGATCATTTTCTGTCGAACACGTGAGGAAACGAAAACTGTTGCAAAAAAATTGGTCGATGATGGTTACAGTGTCGATGCATTGCATGGAGATCTTTCACAGATACAGAGAGAAAGTGTGATGTATAAATTCCGGACAGGCCACATCCAGATACTGACTGCAACGGATGTCGCTGCACGCGGACTCGATATAAAGGAATTGACGCATATTATCAACTATAATTTACCTGACGAACCGATTCTCTACATTCATCGCAGCGGGCGGACAGCCCGGGCTGGTCGGAAAGGTGTTTCAATCGCCATTACGAATCTTAAGGAGAAACAAAAGGTTGACCGTATCGAGAAGCTGTTGAGAAAAAAGTTCGAAATAAATGAGGTTCCGGGAGGAGACGCAATCTGTGAAAGACAGCTCTATCACATCGTGGACAGACTGGAAAAGATCAAGGTAAACCATCATGAGATCGATCGATTCCTGCCTGGCATCTATGAAAGGCTGTCCGGTCTTGACCGGGATGAACTGATAAAACACTTTGTTGCGCTTGAATTCAATCGTTTTCTTGATTATTATTCCCGGAATGAAGATCTGGAAGCGCCTGTACACCGCAAGGGCACGAGACAGAATTCTTCTACCAGAACCAGGAAATCGGGAAAACGCAAAGCCTTGCATGCTGCCGAGCCCGGTTTCAGCCGTTTTTATATAAATCTGGGTCAAAAACACAAATTGACACCACCTGACCTTATCGGGTTGGTCATCCAGGGAACGCGTCGCAAAAACGTCGATATCGGCAAGATAGACATATTGAAAAATTTCTCATTTTTCGAGGTGGATGAATTACATACGAATCATGTCCTCAAAGGATTCAAGAAGCTGGAATTCAATGGTGTCCAGATAACTGTGGAGTTGACGCGTCAAAATCCGGAGGATCGAGTCTCTCATCCAGGCAGGAAGAAGAAAAAGAGAAAGAAACGGCCAAAGCATGTTACAAAATATCATTAATTCATATACGTTTTCAGCTGTTGCGCGTGCACGCCCGGCGAAAATTGATCAATGAGCACAACGATGAATCGCATTCCTGAATTACTGATCCCTGCTGGGAATTTGTCCAAGCTTCGTGTCGCGCTTGCCTACGGCGCGGACGCTGTTTATGTCGGCGCTGCCGGGTTTTCAATGCGCCCTGATAGCGCCTCTTTTGATCTGCCCACCCTTGAAAAAGCCGCACGCATGACACACGATGCGGGTAAGCATATTTATGTCGCCATAAATTCGCTCATGTTCCAGAATGACCTGCCCATGCTGGACGAATGGCTTGTTCAAACGCAGGATCTACCCTTGGATGCCGTCATTGTCTCTGATCCGGGTCTGTTTTCTGTTGTTCGGGATAAAAGACCGGAACTGCGCGTCCATATTTCCACGCAAATGAGCACATCGAATGCAATCTCTGCCTCATTCTGGAAAAAACTGGGTGCTCAGCGTGTGATTCTGGCACGTGAATGTACACTGCAGGATGCCACTGAAATCGCAATGACGTCCGATATCGAGGTGGAGATCTTTGTGCATGGGGCAATGTGCGTTGCAGTCTCAGGACGTTGCCTGTTATCCGCCCATCTGTGCGGGAAAAGCGGTTCCAGAGGTGAATGCAAGCATTCCTGCCGCTGGGAATGGCAGCTCGTCGAGCAGAAGCGTCCGGGAGAATCCATTCCCGCATTTGAAACAGGACGGGAAACCATTTTACTCGGTTCTGCCGACCTGTGCCTGATCGAGCATATTCCCCAAATTGTTAATGCCGGAGTGCATTCCCTGAAAGTTGAAGGCCGGATGAAAAGCGAATACTATGTCGCGTCAGTCACACGAGTCTACAGGGAGGCTCTCGACAGATACGCTGCTGATCCTGCCAATTACAAGACAGATCCCGCGTGGTTGAGTGAACTTGAAGCCGTGAGTCATCGTCCCTACTCCACCGGATTTGCGTTCGGGTATCCGGATAACTCTCCGTACAAATTACAAGCACACAACCGTCATATCAGCACGCATCAATTGGTCGGATACATCGAGCGCGTCGAAAGCGGTCAACACGAACTGATCGTGAAAAACCCATTCTCTGTCGGAGACGCACTGGAATGGATTGGGCCAGGAATGCAGGGTGGGATCCTGCATGTCGGAGAAATCATGAACGAAAGAGGTCGGCCTGTACTAAAAGTCGAAGGCGGGATGCGATTATTCATAAGTTTCGAAGAAGAGGTAGAGCTGCCTGTTAATGGCATCCTCAGGCGCAAAGTGATTCAGGTGTAATTTCTTATGATCCACGCGACGTTAAGAAGATCTTCTGGCAAGCACACGATCAGCAGATACCTCAATGGGCAGTTCATTGAGCATCTCGGCAGCTGTATCTACGACGGAATCTGGGTTGGGACAGAGTCACACATTCCCAATATTGATGGTATCAGGCTGGATACACTCAATGCATTGAAAAATATCAAAACGCCTGTCATACGCTGGCCCGGAGGACTTTTCGCGGATAGTTATCACTGGAGAGATGGGATTGGGACTCCGGAAACACGTCCCATACGTCAAAACCTTGGCTGGAATTCTGTCGAGTCCAATCAATTCGGCACACACGAATTCATGCATTTATGCGAACTCGTCGGCGCAGAGCCCTATATCTGCCTCAACCTTGGCAGCGGCACGGTCGAGGAGGCCCGGTCCTGGGTCGAATACTGCAACAGCGCATTGGACACGACCATCACCCGCGAACGCGCTGCAAACGGGCATCCGTCGCCTTTCAACGTCAAATTCTGGGGGTTGGGGAATGAACCCGGCTATCCCTTGGATGGCATGATGCGCACTACACATTATGCCGATATCGCGCGTCGATACGCCGGATATGTCAAACATCACGCATCACAAGCAGTGTACAAGGGGGATCCACGTTTTCAAAATTCAGGTGTCAAGATCATCCTGGCCGACAATCGAAGCGCTGTCGATTTTTGCGCCGATGGCCGTAATGAGTACCTCGATCTTATCGCCGTGCATCTGTACAAAGGCATGGAGATTGAAAGCGATGTCAGCTGCGAGGAAAGATATACGCGGCTCATGTCCGCATTGCCCGCATGGCATAAAGAGATTAAATCGGCATGCGATCTGGCAAATCAACTCAGCACCGAAAACCATTCGGTGGATGTTGCTGTGGATGAATGGGGCATCTGGCACAAAAGCGCCACGCCAATGAATGGACTGCGTCAGTCCACGAGCCTTGGCGATGCTCTGTTCGCCGCATCGTTTCTGCATTTGATATACAGGGAAAAGAAGGTGGCCATGGCCAATATCGCGCAGACGGTCAATGTGCTGCATGCACTCATTCTGGCAGAGAATGAGCAGTTTTGCCTGACTCCGACCTTTCATGTCTTCGACATGATGAAACAACATTTGGATGGTGAACTGATGAATATTGATTTCACCGGACATGGAGACTCGAAAAGGAGACAAGCACGCAGCGACATCAGTATGATCGCGACACAACATTCGCAGGGTAAGATCCACATCACACTGGTGAATCCGGACCTGAATATCTCACAGAGAGTTCGTCTCGAAGTCCCTGAAGTTAAAGATGTGCGTGTGACAGCGCACCTTCTTACTTCGGGTGAAATATCCGACGAAAACTCCTTTCGCAATCCCGAAATGATCTGTCCAGTTCCTCACGAAGTGAAAATTGAAAATCAAACTATTGAATTCAGCCAGCCGTCGAAATCGGTTGTACTACTCGAGCTGACGACGACTGGTCTTCCATAAAATCAGCGTCTCCTGGCCCAAAATCCCCTCACAGAAAAATTGAGCCCCAAAACAAGATAATCATTACTGATCAATCCGTGTTCCAGCGTGCCCATTTTGCCATATTCAAAAGAGAGATTGAAGTCAAAGGTAAAGAGTTCGGTATACACGCGTGATTATTGCACTGCACTTCATTTAACATCCTCCATTTGGACAATTCTGTTTATGCTTTTTCTGCACATTAATAAAATTTTGCATTCAACAGATTGAAATTATTATTTGATGTCTGACGTAACCATTTCAACGTTGAGCCATATCTCTTTTTTCTGCATGTTTTCCATATCGGGTCTTTGGCTATCGCCACCGCGCATATCGCCGCCGGGTCTTCCCATACCGCCTCTCATTCCGCCTCCCTGTCGACCACCAGGGCCTCCGCGCATGCCACCGCGTCGTTCCTGTCGCTGAGCCATATCAATGCCGCCGAGCTCCACGCCGAGTTTCACATTGTCTTTCATCTGACCAGTCGCTGGAAACGGCAACCGGAATTCGTAAACATAGACCCCGTCGCTGAACGAAGAGGCTGCACCTGGACCATCCACTTGTTGTTCGTTCAATTCAATCTCTTTCCCCTGTTGAATGTACACGATGTTGCCGGGATCAGGCATGTGATCATTTTTCTGCGGCTGCCTGCCCCCCATCGGTCGACTCATTTCCGAAATCCTTTCAGGACGATCCCCCTCTCTCTCCACCATCTTTTGCAGATTATTAATCAATTCTGAACTCCCCCGGTATCTGACCCCGTACTCCTTATTCTTTTTTCCGCTTTGATCGAACCAGAGCGTGATACCCATCATCCCGATTCGATGTGCAAGTATCTGATCAGTGAATCTGCACATCACGTACAGGTTCTCCGAGTCGTTCTGAGTACCGATGGCAATGTCAATATCCTTGGGAATAGTCAGGCTGGCGGATTCCCATTCAGAATCGACGCCATCCGTTGAAACGGATGGATCAGCCCATTGATTTTTTGTCATCGTGTGATTGCTGCAGCTGGCAATAAATAGAAATAACACCATGGCGAGAATACTGCCTGATAAATTTCTCATGCGAACTGTCTCCCTGACTAAAGAGTAAAAGTAGTTAGCAAATTCCCCCTTTAGACAATGCATATTCTCATTTTATTCCCAAAAGTTTGATTTTTTTTCTATGGCAGGTATTCAACAAAAAAAAGGATAACCCGAACGGCGTTCAGGCCATTCAGGTTATCCTGTTCATGTGATATGGCTCCGGTGTGGCGTGCGATGTGCACACATCGCTGTGATTCCCGGGAAAATGAGGATTGGCATCACATGTCGTGGCGCAGTCCCTCCATCACCCCCTTCACCCATTCCGTAGCAACGATGCGTCCATTTTTAACGCGGACAATGCCGAAGCGGCTTTTCCAGTCGATGGATATGGCGCCATCGATAAATGGCTCTCCTTGCGGCGACAGATCAAGATAAGACGTCAGGATATAGTGCACCTCGTCTTTGAGAGTAATTTTCAATACAACGGCCCAGTCCCGCTCGGGAGATACATAGAGTTTCTCTACACCACGTACCCAGCGATCGCCAGTTGTCGGCTCATATATTCCGACAAATTCGCTTTTGACATGATCGCCCTTTCGACGATTGAAAAGAGAATGTTTCTTTCTCCCGTTCATCGATTTGATGCGCTCGCCGGGCGTCAAGGCGCGATAAATCTCAGACGCCTTCATTCCCGGGAAGTGACAACGCAGTGCAGTTCCGTCATTCCAATGCCATTGCGCTCTCCAATTTTCTGAAGTGCGTCCCATGTGCACATCTTCCAGCATCTTGTAGGCATATTCGTTGCCTGATAGTTCATTGACACGATTCATCGCGATATCCTGAACAACCAGAGAATCGCCCTCACCGTGAAGCGCCCAGTCGTGAACCTTTCCGCCATCTCCTCTGAAAATATCAACAGCGTAGATACCACCATCCCCGGCGTCCACAAGTGCGATCTGCCTGAAATATGGCTCGCAGATGAAACGGTA
>JAZBPW010000080.1:0-4311 GCA_036351795.1 Candidatus Zhuqueibacterota bacterium
ACGCGACGGATCAGATCGATGCCGGCAACGATATTTCCCCACTGATCATCTCCCCCCATCTGCAAGATACAATCGTGAGAACGTCTCAGCATCAGGAAGTCGTAGGCCTGCAGCAATTGATAATTGAACTCGAGAAAGGAGAGCCCTGTCTCGAGACGAATCTTGTACGACTCGGCCGCCAGCATGCGATTCACGCTGAAATGCCGGCCGATCTCCCTGAGAAAGTCGACATATTTCAATTCCAGCAGCCACTCGGCGTTGTCCACAGCCAGTGCGCTCCCCTGATCCACGTCGAGATATCGACCGATCTGTTTTTTAATCATCTCGCGATTCGATTCTATGGTCTTTTTCAGCAGCATCTGCCGCATTTCAGTCTTGCCGCTCGGATCCCCCACCATGGCCGTTCCTCCGCCAAGCACGGCAATCGGCCTGTGGCCATGACGCTGCATATGCATAAGCACCATGATCGGAAGAAGACTTCCCGCATGAAGACTGTTCGCAGTCGGATCGAAACCGATATAGCATGTGATCTTTTTGCGTCCCAGTATCTCCCGGATCTCATTCTCATCCGTTGTCTGTTGAATGAGTCCCCTCTCTTTAAGGACATCGTATACATTGGCACTGTTCACTTTTCCATTCCTCATAAACCGAATTTACGTTTTTCCTTGAATTCCCGCTGAAGATCCCGCTCCTGGTCGCGGCGCGCGATATCCTGCCGGCGATCAGCGAAGCGTTTGCCGCGCCCCAGCCCCAATTCGACCTTGACGCGCCCCTCCTTGAAGTAGATCTTCAGCGGCACCAGGGTCATTCCCTTTTCCTGAATTTTGCCGGTCAATCGCTTGATCTCCTGGCGGTGCAGAAGCAATTTTCGCACACGCTCCGGATCGTGATTATAGATATTTCCTTGCTCATAGGGACTGATGTGCATATTATAAAGAAAGGCCTCACCATCCTTGATCGTGGCAAAACTGTCTTTCAAATTCACCTTGCCAAGCCGTAACGCCTTCACCTCTGTCCCCAGAAGAACGATTCCAGCCTCGATCTGTTCGACGATCTCATATTGAAATCGCGCCTTCTTGTTTGTGGTGATAACTTTAATACCCATGTGTAAACACCGCTTTCAGAAAAAAAGTTTTATAAAATATAAATTTTCAGGCTAAAAGTCAAGATAAAAGAAAAATAGACTTGACTTTCGACTGAATAATTATTAAATTAACCCGTTATTAGCCAGAGTGGTGAAATTGGCAGACGCGCACGGTTCAGGGCCGTGTGGGCGCAAGCCCGTGTGGGTTCGACTCCCACCTCTGGCACAGCTTGTTTTTTGGTGGCAATGGGGCTGTATCAAGAGTCCGATTTTATGATGTGATACCACGATATATGATTTGGCTGCTTCTATCAACCTCTGTTTGTTTTGATTTCATGAGGAATTCGGACACTTTAAAAACAGCCCTGCTCAGACTGGTGGTGTGAGCATTTTTCAGGGTCAAATATCGTCCAGCCTGCCATACCTTAGTTGCCAAAATCAGGGGGCACAACACAATCTGGTTGATAACGGAGACGAACAACGGGCACTGCATCAATACGTCCTTAAATGGGGAAAGGAGCGTTTGATGTTACGATGGGACTATTTCAAATGTCAGCAATGCGGACAATGTTGTGAAAAGATCGGGCTTCCCTATGATCCGGATAACATTGACGAAATAGCAAAACACCTCAACATCTCAATCAAAGAACTCATCTCAAAGTATTACGGAAAGATACTGCCGGATCAATCGCACTGGGAATCAGACAGCAATAAAAGAGTACCATGCCCATTCCTGAAGAATAAGGATGGGAAAAAAGTGTGTACGATCTACGAAGTCAGGCCTTTTGGCTGTCGCCTGTTTCCGCTGCATACTGATTTCTGCCGCGGTGATATCGATTGCCCCGGGATGAAGATCGTCCAGGAAATGTCGGAACGTGCGTCCGCCTGACAATCTTTTTCAGCCACAGAGGCACCGAGCGCACAGAGAAAAACATAGACAGGATAACAGGATGCATTCGGATAAAACGAATGTGAATGTCATCCCGGGCGGAGTCGAAAGATGGAGTAGTACATCTAACCGCAGAGACCGCCGAGCGCGCGGAGAATACAATAGACAGGATAACAGGATGCTATCAGGTGTTTAGGGGTTTAGGATTTTAGGAGTCTAGGTATTTAGGGATTTAGGATTTTAAGTATTTAGGGGATTTATCCTTAATGTCATTTCGTGTCTTTCGTGATTTTCGTGTGGTTCGCTTTTTATCTGGATTCCCGCCAAAAGCATGCTGGAATGACAATGAAGAATGATTGTAAATAAGTCTGTCATGCCGAGCGGAGTCGAGGCATGAGCGAAGTCGAAGGAGATCTCTACCACATTATTTGAGACACCATATTAAACCGCAGAGGCCGCCGAGAGCGCAGAGAAAGAGCAGACAGGATCACCGGATAAATTGTAAGTGAACGTCTATCTCAGCCAGCTATGGGTCGAATACGCACACCATGACTGGCAGCGATGAGGATAAAACCTGACTCCAAAGTATCTTCTTCACACCAGGCGAACCACACCCAAGCGAATGATTTCATCATTGAAAATATAGGGGTGACACAGCTCAATAATATCCCGAAAAATCTAACAAATAAAAAATATCAACTCTACAGAGTTTGGAAAGTATCGGATCAATACATTCTATAATATTTTCATCCTGAGCCCGGCGCTTTCCCGGACGAAGTATCTCTACAACTCGACATTCTTTGACCAATGGGACACATTCACTGTTATTCATTTTTCTTCAAACCATTATTTATTAATTATTTACAAACATTAAACACTGTATCATTTTCATTGCGAGTGTCCCATTCTTTTGAAATGGGACACTATTAACGCTTGCTTCTAACCTTATATTTACAATAACTTATAACCTTACATCCTCTGCGCCTAACAGCGTTAATTCTGTCTCACTGTATCATTTAATATTTTCACTCAATCTAATTCAGTATTGTTAATTCTAGACTTAAGTCGCAATATTTTTTGGTATACGATTTGTATGTAAATATTTTGATTTGGGGAATATGCCTCATACTTACTTATCTATTCATATATCAAGAAAACTTCGGAGGTTTTATGAAGAAACTTACATTTTTATTGATGGCCGGATTCCTGGTGACGGTATTCTCACCGGCCTACGCTCAGCTGACACCGGTGACGGTGACGGTAAGTCTTGATGATAATTCTCAGGAAGAGGGAGACGCTGGACTTGCCCCGTTCTCGGTCTCTATCAACTTCAGCAACAATGTCAATAGTGATGGGCTTCCTTCTGGATTAAAAGTTGGAGTTATGGTCGAGACAACTGATGGAACAGCAACAACATCTGATAATGATTATATTTTACAAGTGTCAAATAAGATCCTCACTGGTCCACAAACAAGTGCGAGTGGTGTTGTTGCTTTGGTCGGGGATACAAAATTTGAATCAGATGAAACATTGACTTACAAAGTTACAAATATACTTGTCCAAGAGAACGGCGGATGGGACCCGACGTTTGTACTCGCTGATGATGAGGCCCTATTGACCATAGAAAACGATGATCCTGAGCCGCCCACTTTCTACATCAGCGACAAGAGCAATCCCGAGAACTTCGGGTCGCCGTCATGGAGCATGAACCATGTGGCCGGACTGAGCGTGCCGGCAGGTGTGGATGCGTATTATGAATATTCAACCTCCGACGGCTCAGCGACCTCGGAAGGCGATTGCGCCGATTATGAATCCAAGCAGAATTTCATTCAGAAAATTCCGGCTGGCCAAACCATTCGTCATGCGACGTACACTGTGTTCGACGACGGCTCTTATGAGCCGAACGAGACCGTGAATGTGACGGTGCACCGCGCCTGGCTGGACGATGGTAACGATACGCCACTGCAGATGACCAGCAGCAGCGCTGTCGGCACCATCAATAACGATGACGCCCCCCCCACGATCTCGATCCAGGACAAGAGCAAAGAGGAAGACTTCGCCGATGAGCTGAGATTCCCGGTGAAGCTGTCCGAGCCCACGGCATGGGATGTCTATTTCACCTGGAAGACAATGGATGGGACAGCCACGGGCGGCGATGATTTCACCACAGTCGCCAATCAGTCAACCATGATCAAGGGCGAGAAATGCCGCGTTTACGGGCACGCCGTGGTGGAGATGCTGGACGATATCTGCCTGGAGGACGACGAGACCTTGCAGGTGATTCTCACCGGCGCCTACGTGGATGACGGACAGAATACACCGCTGCAGATCACGGATG